>JACRCG010000263.1 GCA_016219145.1 Deltaproteobacteria bacterium
AGGAAACCGTTGATCGCATAACTGGAAAATCACCTTGGCGGCGATTAAAGCCAAACTGGAAAATAAGTTTGGCGCCGGGGGTGGCAAATTAACTTGGCGCTAACACCTCACAAACTGGAAAATTACCATGGCGCTCGACATAGTGAACAAGCTCGGAGTAAAGTCGTTTATGTGGTCGCAACAACGTAACGGCTGGTGAGATGGCTCGTGGAGTAAGGGTTACAAAAGTGGATTCACGATAGTCAGGCGTTTTTCGAGGAGTTGCATGTTTTGAAGGTCTTCAGAAAAAAGATTGGAACAATTATGCTCCAACGCTGTTGCTATGATGAGGCTGTCCCAATAGGTAAAACCGTATCGTATGCTGATATCCATAGCGTGGAGGCAATAGAAGTCGTTACATCAACTACGGTGAATGTTTCGACAAGATCATTGATAATTGCACGGGCTTCATCTTTGGTGCGGATCCCTTTTCTGGAGAGGGAATGAAATATTTCACCAATAACCTGAGTACTGAGAATTATATTGCTGAAATGTTTTTCAATGGTTTTTCTGGCAGGGTCAGCTTTGGGGTCTGTTGAGTAGAGGTAAATCCAGATATTGGAGTCAATAAAAACACAATTACCTTTCATGGAGTTCGTTCCTGTCAAAGGTGTAGTTGGCAGGGAGAGAGAAGGTGCGAGCCGCTAAGTTTTTAAAAAAGAGCTTTTTAGCCTCATGGTCAGAACTGGTTTTGGTCACAACAGGCACATATTTTTTTACGAGGAACTCATAAAAATCATACAGCTCAATGCGGGCAGGCTCGGGAAGCCGTTCTATCCGGATTGCTTTCGCCATGATGTTGTACCTCTCTGAAATAGAAATATACGTTTTATATACGTGTCGTTACGTAATTATTCAAGGTTATTTTGGCTTGTGATTGCAATCCCCAAAAATAGTGATAGCCTTCAAGGCAGTAACCATTTTCTGGAGGTGGTTCAAATGGGAGAAAATTTCCTAGGCAGGCAGGCAGGCAGGCAGGCAGGCAGGCAGGCAGGCAGGCAGATTTTCCCTAACAAACTTTTCTTTCATAAATAGCTGTGATTGATCGTCACAAGCCGGTGCCATGGATATTTCCCTGCATCGGCTTTTTGTCGTTTGAATGGAGATTTATATGACAACCAGAAAAAAGAAACCTGTCGTAAAGCCGGAATCAGACGCTACTAAAGCCGAAGAGACCGTAACTGAAGCACCAGCAAAACCTTCTTTCCCCATCGTCGGCATCGGCGCATCCGCCGGTGGTCTGGCCGCCTTTGAAGCCTTCTTTTCAGGGTTTCCGAGCGTTAATGAGCTTGGCATGGCTTTTGTGCTGGTGCAGCATCTGGCGCCCGGCCACAACAGCATTCTGACCAACCTGATACAGCGCTATACCAGTATGCATGTTTTAGAGGTGACCGACGGTGTTGTCGTAGAGCCCAACCATGTCTATATCATCCCTCCCAATCGCGACATGGCGCTGTTAAATGGTGCGTTGCAACTGCTGGAGCCGACTGAATTACGTGGGCACCGGCTGCCGATAGATTTTTTCTTCCGTTCGCTGGCCCAGGATCAGCAAGAGCGGTCGATCTGTGTCATACTTTCCGGCACCGGCAGCGATGGTTCCTTGGGGCTGCGGGAGATCAAAGCCGAAGGGGGCACGGCCCTGGTGCAGACCCCTGAAACCGCCGAATATGACGGCATGCCGCGCAGTGCCATAGCCAGTAGTCTGGTCGATTACATCCTGCCGGCGGATGAGATGCCTGCCAAGCTTATCTCCTGTGCCGAGCGGCCACCTGTAAAGCAGGCACGCTCCGCTACCATGCCGGTCCCAAAACCAGAAAGTCAGCTAAAAAAGATTTTTGTCCTGCTTCGTGCCCAGACCGGCCACGACTTTTCCCAATACAAGATCAGCACCATTGATCGCCGCATCGAACGGCGCATGTCTGCCCATCAGATCGAAACCCTCGACCAGTATGTCAAATATCTGCAGAAGTACCCGGTTGAGGTGGAAGCGCTTTTTAATGATCTCTTGATCGGCGTGACCAATTTCTTCCGAGACCCTGAAGCGTTTAAAGTTCTGGAGGAAAAGGCAATCCCGAACCTGTTTGCCGATAAAGAGCCAGGCACTCCGGTGCGGGTCTGGTCGATAGGATGCTCAACCGGAGAAGAGGCCTACTCCATCGCCATACTGCTTCAGGAACGGATGGAAACTCTCAAGCAGAGCCACTCACTACAGGTATTCGCCACCGACATTGATCGCCAGGCGATTGCCACCGCCCGGGCCGGGATATATCCGGCCAGCATAGCCGCCGACATCTCAGCGGATCGTCTGGCGCGTTTCTTTACCTTTGAGCCGGATAGCAACACCTACCGCATTAACAAGAATATTCGCGACATGATGATCTTTTCCGAACAGGACATCATCAAAGATCCCCCTTTCTCCAAGGTTGACCTGATCAGTTGTCGTAATCTGCTGATTTATATGGATAGCGACCTGCAGAAAAAAATCATCCCGCTGTTCCACTACGCCCTCAATCCGGGCGGTACACTTTTTCTCGGCACCTCTGAAACAGAGGGGGAATTCGGGTTTCTGTTTGCCGCGCTGGATCGCAAGGCAAAGCTATTCAAGCGCAAAGACGATGTAAACGGTGCTCAACGAGCGGTACTCGCCCAGTTTATCCAGACGCCCTTCAATACTGAAGCTGCCTCCCTGCAACCCGGCCTGAAAACAGTTCCCCGCCCCAGAATGCCGTTGCGTGAGTTGACCGAACAGACCCTTCTGCAACAGGTGGGTCAGGCAGCAGCCCTCGTCAACAGTAAAGGTGATATTCTCTATCTGCATGGCCGCAGCGGGATGTACCTGGAACCGGCGCCGGGTGAAGCCGGTATCAACAATGTCCTCAAGATGGCTCGCGAGGGATTGCGGCGCGGGCTGGCAACATCACTGCGCAAGGCTGTCGCCACCAAAGAGGTGGTGCGCTGCCCTAATCTCAACGTGAAAACAAACGGCCATTATACCAGGGTCAACCTTACCATCCGCTCGACTGTTGACGATGCAGGCAGAACTGTTGAGCCATCACTCTACCTGGTTGTTCTGGAGGAAGCAGTGCTGTCGGAACAGCCCGGCCATGAGCATGTAGCGACAGACAGCGACCGGCAGATACGGTCTGACGCGCATATTGAAAAACTTGAACAGGAACTGCGGGACAAGGAAAATGATCTTTTATCTGCCAATCAAGGGCTGGAAGCCTCAAATGAAGAACTTAAATCCGCCAATGAAGAGCTGCAGTCGGTCAACGAAGAGCTGCAATCCACCAACGAAGAACTGGTCACCTCACAGGAAGAGCTGCAGTCCACCAACGAGGAGCTGTTTACGGTCAACAATGAACTACAGATAAATGTTGCTGATCTGTCACGCAGCAACAACGACATGAACAACCTGCTGGCCGGCACCGGCGTCGGCACCATCTTTGTCGATCACAACCTGAATATCGTCCGCTTTACGCCACAGGTAACCGCGATCATCAACCTGATTCAGAGTGATATCGGCAGACCGGTGGGGCTCTTTGTCTCCAGTCTGGTCGGCTATGACAAGATGAGCGAAGATATCACGTCCGTCCTGGACACTCTGGTTGCAAAGGAAATCATCGCTCAGAGCAAGGATGGAAAATGGTACACGATGCGTATTCTCCCCTATCGTACGCTGAGCAACGTGATCGAGGGGGCGGTAATCACCTTTGTAGACATTACGGAAATTAGAAACGCACATGTAGACATCGCTGAATTGAAAAGGGTGCAGGCGGAACTGCTTAAGAGTGAAGCCAGGCTGCGTCTTGCACTTGAGTTAAGCGGTATGGGTACCTGGGACTTCAACCTGCTTGACTTGAGCGCAGAGCGTTCACTGCGCCACGATCAGATCTTCGGCTATAACGAGCTTCTGCCCGAATGGAGTTACCAGCAGTTTATCGAGCATGTACTGCCGGAAGATTGCGAGATGGTCGAGTGTGCCTTCCATGATGCGCTGGAGAAGAAAAACGACTGGAATTTTGAGTGCCGCATCCGGCGTGTTGACGGTGTGGTGCGTTGGGTCAGCGCCACCGGTCGCATAGAGTGCGATGCAGCAGGAGTGGCCACACGTATGTCAGGTGTTGTGCAGGACATCAGCGAGCGTAAAGAGGTTGAAGAGGCTCGCCGCACCATGCATGACCTGAGCCGACTGGCCGCAGTGGTGAAAGATGCCATCGATGCGGTTATTCTGCAGCATGTGGATGGCCGGATACGGGCGTGGAATCCGGTGGCAACCAGGATGTACGGCTGGAGCGAAGCAGAAGCGCTGCAGCGGAATATTCACGAACTGATACCGGAAGGTGAGCTGGAAAAATATGATCTGCAGATGCAGCAGTTGCTCCATAAGAATGAGTTGAAAGCGTATCGCACGCAGCGCATCGCCAAAGATGGAAGACTCGTGGAAATATGGTTGACCGCAACCGCACTGGTTAATGAATCCGGTCAGGTGTATGCGATTGCGACGACGGAACGGGCGAGCGAGGAAAAATAAAGCAACCTCCCCACTCCCCTTATCTGGGGAGAGCTTTTAAGCCCCCCTCCTGACAATGGGGGCTAAGGGGGGTGGGGTAGATTGTGAAATTTCAGCCCAGAACTTTCACCGGAAGATCAAAACGAAAGAAGCTGAAATGGGAGTCGAAGGAATACACGTGATCAAGTCGATGGGCATTAATAAGGGCAAAACTGGTGCAATCGGTAAAGCTGAGGCGAGGGAAATCATGCTTACGAAATATCATGGCGGCATCGTTTTCAATAGACTCTGTCACCCTCAGCAGATTTATGCCGGATTTGGCGAAAACGTCCATAAACAATACCGCCTGCCGATGGCCGGCACGGGCATTCAAAAGAGTATACAACTCATCAAGAACAAAATTAGAAGTGTAGATCCGGCTATGATTCTTGATGTGGATGAAAATCTCTTTTGCTTTCGCGTTCAGATTGTCGGAGGGGATTGCTGCTGCACAAAAAGCGCAGGTATCAACAAAAACCTTCATAACGGATTATCACCGTACAGATATGCGTCAAGTGTGGTGGAAAGGTCGGAATCCTTGCATTCGGTAGCGATGTCAAAAAGAGACTCCGGGTGATATGGACTTTGTTTGACTGCTTTTGTCGTTTTGCTCCGTTTTGCGAGGAACTCGGCAAAATCAAGCACCTCACGTTTTTGAGCTTTTGTAAGGTTGGAAATAGTTTCGGCCAGATGATGCTCATCTAACTGAACTCTCTGCGCTGATGGCATTTTAGACCTCCTTTTCGGGATATTCGTTGAAATACGTTAGCATAGACAACGAATGATGACAAGATGAAGAGCAATGAATATTTTGACTGTGAGATGAGCATGAAGGGGACAAGCCCATGACAACCGAAGATGATTCAGTCAGAGAACTTCGCCAGCGCGCCGAAGAAAAGGCTTTCATAGATGCATCGGCATTTTCAAAGCCGCTCTCACCCGAAGAAACTGAACGCCTCATTTATGAACTGCGGGTGCATCAGATTGAGCTGGAGATGCAGAACGAAGAGTTGCACCGCACGCACCATGAACTTGCGGCAGCAAAGGACCGCTATTATGATCTGTATGATCTGGCGCCGGTCGGCTATCTGACGCTGAGTTCGGCGGGGATTATCCGGGAAGCCAATTTCTGTGCCGCCACGCTGCTTGGCGTGACTCGAAAAGATCTGCTGCGCAGATCAATCACGGACTTCATACTGCCGGAAGACCAGCAGGTCTATTACCTGCACCGCAAACACCTTGCAGCCCCACTTTCTGATCCAGGCCAGGCAAATAGTGCGATAGGGTGTGAAATACGCCTGCACCGGCCGGACAGCTCAATAGTCTGGGTGTATATTCAGGAAGCTTTGCCTGACAACGACGAGTACCGGATTACTCTGACAGATATCACTGAGCTCAACCGGGCGCATGCTGATCTCCGTCAGAGTGAAGAGCGTTTCCGGACTATTTTTGAACGCTCCACTGTCGGCAAATCACTAACAGCAACGGATGGTAGACTTCTCAAGATCAACCAGGCGTTTGCGGACATGCTGGGTTATTCGATTGAGGAGATGCAGCAGTTTGATTTTGCGCAGGTCAGTCATCCGGATGACGTGGCGGAAAGCTGGGAATACATTCGCAGCCTCATGGCGGGTGAGCAGACTGCGTATCGTTTTGAAAAGAGGTACATCCATAAGAGCGGCGCAATTGTCTGGGGAGATGTCAGCACAATGCTGCTGCGAGATGAGCAGGGAGCGCCGCTTTAATTAATCAACAGTATTGTGGACATCACCGAGCGCAAACGGACTGAAGAATCGATTGTTCGCGCTAAAAAGGATTGGGAACAGACCTTTGATGCCGTTCCCGATCTGATCTCCATTATTGATACTCATCATACGATAACACGGGTCAATAAAGCCATGGCGTTCCGTTGCGGCCATACACCGGAAGAAATAATCGGCCTGAAGTGTTACGAAGTGATGCACGGTGTATCAGCTCCACCGGATTTTTGTCCGCATGTCAGGATGATGCAGGATGGTCTGACGCATAGTAAAGTAATCTACG
>JACRCG010000261.1 GCA_016219145.1 Deltaproteobacteria bacterium
CAAAGGACACCGACAAACGTCCGCGCATCGCGATCAAGGATGCCAGCGGAGAAAGCGGCGGAACCATCGGGCGCTACTTCCTGCCGGCAGGTGCCAACATTACCGTTATTGATGACACCATCATCAGTGCGGGTGATATCATCGCGAAGATTCCTCGCGAGACCACAAAAACCAAGGACATCACCGGTGGTCTGCCACGTGTCGCCGAACTGTTTGAGGCACGTAAACCTAAAGACTTTGCAGTTATTACCGAAATTGACGGCCGTGTATCTTACGGTAAGGACGCCAAAGGAAAACGCAAGGTCATAGTCACGCCTGAACTGGGTGAGCCGAAAGAATATCTGATCCCGAAAGGGAAGCATATCAGCGTCCACGAAGGGGATCATGTACGTGCAGGCGAACCCCTGATGGACGGTTCCTCCAATCCGCACGACATTCTGCGAGTGCTGGGTGTCAAGGAACTGGCTAAATATCTGGTGGACGAGGTACAGGAAGTCTATCGACTGCAGGGCGTAAAGATCAATGACAAGCATATCGAGGTCATTGTACGTCAGATGCTGCGGCGCGTACGCATCAAGGATACCGGCGACACCAATCTGCTGGTGGACGATCAGGTTGAACGCTACGTATTCGAACAGGAGAACGACAAGGCCTTTGCCGACGGCAAACGTCCGGCAATTGCCGAGCCGTTACTGCTGGGCATCACCAAGGCATCACTCTCGACCGAGTCATTCATTTCGGCAGCCTCATTCCAGGAGACTACCAAAGTATTGACCCAGGCAGCGATCGAAGGAAAGATCGATCATCTGCGCGGACTCAAGGAGAATGTCATCATGGGACGCCTGATCCCGGCGGGAACCGGCATTACGCGTTACCGCGGCATTCGTTTGCAGACCGAAGCGCCTGTTCAGCAGAACACTGCAGTTGCAGAAGAGGCCAGAGATGTTGAGGAAGACGACAGCCAGGAAGCCGCATGAACTTGATTCTGGTTTAATGGAAAGACCGACGGTCGGAGATAAAATCTCCGACCGTTTTTTTGTGCAACGCACCGAGCGTGCTGTTATTTATCTTCTGCCAACAAACTTTTTCCAGCCCGACTCCGCCAACTCCATCAATCCGTTTATTGTTTTGACGTATAGTTTTCTGACAGGGATACTGTTGACCAGGATTGCTCCATCAAGCAGTTCAACCGAAACTGGATCCCCGTTATTGAACATTGATATTTTCGAGTAATGCTCTCCGGCGACACCGAACAGAAACTTATGGGTTGCTCCGTCATGGCGGCAGGAAATGATCAGTATTGCTACCTCCGGCTGACCGGTTTTGTGATGGAACCGGGCCGTAGCGCTCACAAAAGAACCTTCCAAGGCTCCACCAGATGACAGCAGTGAGTCGAGAGAGACTCCTTTGGGTTTCAGCTTGCCAAGTGAAGGGAGTCCCCACGGCTTGAATCTTTCGTGAGGGCGCGAATGGTAGTGTTCGCTCCGTTCCAGCAGAGTCACCACGTTATTGTTGATCGGACCGCCGATCGAGTGCGAAAGCGCCGCTGCGAAACCGCGCTCGCGGACCAGTCGATGATTCTCGACAATCTGAATCATCCCGGTAGCCCCGAGCGGATGCCCCCTACCCTTCAAGCCGCCGGTCAGGTTGGTGGGAAACTCACCTTCGTCTCCGGTCAGGCTATCGTCCAGTAGCGCATCCATCAGTCGGTTCCTGGATACGATGCCCAGGTCAACCAGGTTGATCGGTCCGAAGCCGTTGAAAGGGTCATGCATATTGACGTGCAGCTTGCCGGAAAAGACCCGTATATCCTTGATGCCGGCCATGCCGTAAGCATAGCCGGCAGCGGTCACGGTGGCCGGAAATGAGTGAAAATAATTGCGGTCCGCAATCGTAGGAATATCGGTGGCGCTGCCCACACCGCTGACAAGCACATCCTGTGGATCGGAAGTCAGGATCACAGCCGCCATGCCATCCGACATTGGGCAGAAGTCGTGATAGCGCAACGGATCCCAGTAGCGGTAGTTTTTGTTATTTACGATCTGACGGTAATAATCGGCAAGCTCCAGCTTGAAAGACAGGTGCGCATCCGGATTAGATGCTGCGTAACGGTGGCTGCGCTGGGTAAGCATGGCGGAATAGGCGGTCCACTCCTCCTCGTTCAATCCGAGGCGTTCCTTGAGTGCCCTGGCGACCAGAGCGCCACAGGCCGGCATGGTCAATCCGTATTCCGCTTCGTCACGATCAATGACTCCGGCAATGATCCGGGTGGACTCCAGTGTGCTGGCATCACTCATTTTCTGGATTCCGATGGCCAGCACATGGTCAAAACGACCGGACGCAACTTCAAGATATGCGCTTTCAAAGGCTGAGGCGCCCGATGAAGATGCGGTGTCCACCAGTACTGAACGAGCGCCGGAAATGCCCAGTATTCCTGCAATTTTTGCCGCGGTATTATCTACGCCGGAAAATGCCGACGGGTTCTGGCTGCCTACAATAACAGCCTCAACGTCTCGTCGCCGTACCGGGCTTCCGTTAAAATCCGCTCCGCAACTCTCGGCCATATCGAGAAAAGAGAGGTTCTCCTTGTCGGCCCCATTGTATCTTCCCACGGGAGCCATCCAGGATGCGGCAATATATACCGAACGCGGACGAAAGTGACCGGGCATAGCAGACTCCTTTAGTAAGTTAGAAGTTATTTTCTGCAATTTTCAGGCAGAAAACAACTTCGTTAACGCACTTTTCCTGAACGTGGATCGCTGAAACAGCACAGGCGCCCGTGTTCAGGACGCCTGTGATTTTAAGATAGCATTAACCTGCAGCGATTACTTGCGCAATACCTTGATTACCGCCGAGAAATCCTCTTCTCCCAATCCCTCGTTAACACCCTGTTCATACACCTTGCTGGCAGCCTCGGCAGCCTGCAGATGAAGTCCGACAAGTCGAGCGGCATTCAGAACAACGTGGAGCTGTTCATGAACATATTTAAGTGCCAGGCTCCGCGAAAAGTCTCCGCGCGCCATGGCTCTGCCTTTCCTGTGGAACAGTGGCGATGCGACACCACGAGTGTCAAGCACCTCAAGAATCCGGTCCGCACTGAAGCCCATCTTTTCACCCAGAACAAGTCCCTCCGCCAGCACTTCGACCAGTTCGGACTGTACCATGTTTACAATGAACATCATCTTGGTGGCATCACCGATCTGCCCCACGTGTATGATATTCAGGCCAAAGGTTGAGAACGCCTCGCGACATTTTCCTACCAGTGACTGGTCACCGCCGGTTATAATTGTTACCAGTCCGTTGACGGCATGCTCCTTGTTGCCCCAAACAGGAGAATCAAGGTATTGGACTTTTTTCTTTGCACACTCGTCAGCCATTTTAAGAGTGGTATCAAGAGAATGAGACCCCATATCGGCCAGGATCGTTCCGGCGTCTATACCTGCCAGAATTCCTTTCTCTCCGAAGAAAAGAGGACCGAGTTCATCTCCTTCCGGAACTATGGCAATAACAAGATCGCGACCCTTGGCCGCTTCCTGTGCTGAAGCCGCGGCATGTGCTCCCAATGCAATCAGCTCGTTCACCACGACCTGGTCATTGTCGAACACCGTCAACTCATAACGTCCTTTGACCAGATTGGCGGCCATATGCCGTCCGACCGTACCCAAACCGATGAAACCGATCTTCTGCAACATGTCTATACCTCCTGTTGAATTGTCAAAATAAAAGTGTTTTATTTTATATCAGTTTTTATCGCCAAGCAATACACAATTACCATTAATGCATGAATAATGAAATCTCTTGTTTAGCGCGAGGTCAAGACGCCGATCCGGCTGCAGACACCGGACAGGCGGCACCCGGAACAGCGAGGAGAAAGCGGAGCGCATACATTCTGACCGAACGCGACCAGCAAATCGTTTATCGGTATCCAGTACTCCGGCGGCAGCTTGTCTCTCAAGGCCATTTCAGTCTCCTCGGGAGTACGCGTTGAAACATATCCCCAACGATTACAGATACGATGGACATGGGTATCGACACATATCCCCTGCTTTCCGAAGCCCAGAGTCAGCACCAGGTTTGCAGTCTTGCGCCCCACCCCCCTGAAAGCCAGTAGAGAGCTGATTTCGTCAGGAACAACCCCACCATATTCTGACATAAGGCGTCGTGAGATCTCATGTATCTGTTCGGATTTATTTCTATAAAAAC
>JACRCG010000264.1 GCA_016219145.1 Deltaproteobacteria bacterium
ATCTGATTTAGCGGATTTACGCTGATTTTAACCCAAAAGCTCTGTTTGAAAAATCCGCCTTTATCCGTTCAATCCGCGTCATCCGCGTTCTATTGCCTCTGTTTTTGTTTTGTTTCGCTTATGCTATCGCATACCGCTTCTGGATTTCATCGTATCTGATCAGCCCTTGCCGCGCCGAACTGTTCAGATGCCTGGATACTTCCGCCGGTTCCAGATGCAGTGACTCCGAAATCTCCCTTGTTGAAAGCGGGCTTCTGCCGAGCAGAGTAGTTATCTGGCTTATAACAAGTTTTTCAGCGATTACTTCACGTACCAGTCTGTTTACCTCGTCGCTGCTGAAAAAATCATTGTACTCTTCTTCTGTTTTAAAGCGCACCCTCAGACGCTCCCGCTCAACCAGTTTAAGGAAGGGGAGAATCTTTGAGACGGCCTTGAATTTGAGCTTCAAGCTCTCTTTCTCGATACCTTCAGCGGTGCCGATCGGTCCCATCTCTTTCAGCTGCCTGCCAAAGTCGTTCATGACCTCGGCATAGCGCATCCCTTCGGAGCCGGCAATCCATTCCAGTCTTAATCTTTTGGGATTGATACCGATCTGTTCCAGCACCTTTCTTGATAGATGCATCATGCTCAAGGCATCATAGTTGCCCTCAGTGACATAATGACATTCACCAAGCCAGCAGCCGCCGATAAACACGCCATCAGCGCCGCTTGCAAAAGCCCGCAGCACAAAGGCCATGTCGACCCTGCCTGAGCACATGACACGAATAATCTTTGTTTCAGTTGTATATTGCAGTCTGGAAACTCCAGCCAGGTCCGCCGCAGCGTACGCTCACCACGTGCAGAGAAAGCCGACGACCCTTGGTTTGTGCTCTAGTTCAGCGCTCATTCCTAACTCCTTCCTGAGCCGGGACAATTCCGGCAAGATTCGCTAACCATGTCTGGATCTGAAGCATCGATCTGGGAGAAGATCTCGTCATCGGTATAATGTTTCAGCTTGATAGCCTGGGTCGGACATTTGGCGTTGCAGAGTCCGTCTCCCTTGCAGAGTATCGCATTGACGGTGGCTTTTTTACCCTTGGGGGTCTCTTTGAACTCTATGGCTCCGTAGGTACAGGCGGTGATGCAGGCGCCGCACGAGACGCAGTCGTTCTCTTCCACTTCGCAGACGGCGCCGGAGGCGGTAACCGTGTCTTTTGTGAGCAGATTGATGGTCCGGCCGGCCGCTCCGTAGGCCTGACTGATTGTCTCCGACAGATGCTTGGGATAATGGGCCAGACCGCACAGGAACACACCGTCTGCGGCAAAATCGACCGGCCTCAGTTTAACGTGCGCCTCCTGGAAGAAGCCGTCCGGGTTCATGGCCACTTTGAACAGCTGGGCCATCTCGGCGCTGGAAGGTGACGGTACCACCGCTGCTGCCAGCACGAGCAGATCGGCATCAATGGCAATATTCTGACCCAGTATCGGATCCGGAACAGTAACCCTGATCACCGGCTGACCACCTTCGACAGCGGCTTCAACTACCGGCTTGCCGGTAGGTTCATAGCGGATAAACTTGACATCCTTGCTGGATGCTTCGCGGTAATAATCCTCTTTGAAACCATAGGTTCTCATGTCCCGGAACAGGACATAGATATCCATCCCAGGGTTGGTTTCTTTCAGTTTAAGGGCGTTCTTGATGGACTGGCTGCAACAGACCCGGCTACAGTAATTACGGTCTTTCTGGCGGCAGCCGACGCATTGAATCATGACTAGGCTCTGGGCTCCCAGCACCTTTTCGTCCTTTTTGACGATCCGCTCCTCCAGTTCCAGCGAAGTCATGACCCGGTCATCCTGACCATACAGGTATTCCACCGGTTTGTGCTCATCAGCACCGGTAGCGATGATGACCGCTCCGTGCAGTATTTCCTTGTGCTGCCCTTCAGAGCTCACCCTGGTAACAAAATTTCCCACGTAACCGGAGGCGTCCGTAATGGTGGCATTCAGAGAGACACGGATGGAAGGGTGTTTGTAGACCTGGCGGATCAGATCAGCCAGATAAGGCTGAACATCGACGCCATCCAGAGTGTAATGGATCCGGCGCGCCATGCCGCCCAGATCGTCAGCTTTCTCGATCAGGTAAACCTCAAAGCCGACATTGGCCATACTGAGAGCGCTGGTCATGCCGGCCACGCCGCCGCCAATCACCAGGGCAACCTTGGTGACCGGCAGCTGGAATTCCTGCAGCGGTTCCAGATGCTCAGCCCGCGCCACCGACATCCGGATGATGTCCTTGGCCTTCTGCGTTGCGCCCTCCTTGTCCTTGGAGTGGACCCAGGAACAGTGCTCGCGGATGTTGGCGAATTCAAAGAAATACTGATTCAGTCCGGCCTCGCGGCAGGTGTCGCGGAAGAGCGGCTCATGAGTCCGGGGTGTGCAGGCGGCCAGCACCACGCGGTTCAAGCGGTGTTCCACGATAGCGTCCGCTATAAGCTGGGCGTTCTCGGTTGAACAGGCGAAAATATTCTCCTGTGAGTAGACGACATTAGGCAGGGTGCCGGCGTAGTCAGCGACGGAGGGGGTGTCAACCACCCGGCCGATGTTGGCGCCGCAGAGACAGGTGACAACTCCTATCCTGACCTCTTCTTCGGAAACGTCTTTCTCAGGCGGATATTCACGTTCCCGGGAAAGATCTCCACGCCTGTAGGAGAGCAGCTGGCTGCAGAGCGCATCGGCTCCACTGGCGCCGGCCACTGATTCGGGAATGTCAACCGGCCCCTGAAAGGCGCCGCTGATATAGATCCCGGGTCGGGTCGTCTCGATCGGGTTGAGCGGATTGACCTTGCAGAAGCCGTGGGAATTGAGTTCAATCCCGAAGGTCTCGGCCAGCTGCAGGAAGTCGGCGGGGGGCTCAAGACCGACAGACAGGACAACCATGTCGAACTGCTCTTCCTTGACCCCCTCGTCAGGAGTTGAGTAGCGGATGGAGACATTTTTGGTCTGCGGGTCTTCCGAGCCGATGGAGACGTAACTCCGTATGAACCGGACGTCGGGGAGGTTTTCCGCCCGCTGGTAGAACCGTTCGAAATCCTTGCCGAAGGCTCTGATGTCGTTATGGAAGATCGTCGCCTGCATACCGGCGTCGTGGTCCTTGGTCAGGATCACCTGCTTCTGGGTGTAGGCGCAGCAGACCGCCGAGCAGTAGCTGTTCCCCCCGGGGATGATCTGTCGCGAACCGACGCACTGAATCCAGGCGATGCTGTGCGGATGCACCTTGTCGGAAGGGCGGCGGATTGTGCCCTCGTAGGGGCCGGTGGAGCAGAGGATCCGCTCGTAATCCAGGCTGGTGACAACGTTGTCGAAGATGCCGTAGCCGAAGTCGTTCCTCAGCTTGGGGTTAAAGGTGTCGAAGCCGGGAGAAAGGACAATTGCTCCCACCTCCACTTCAACGATCTCCTCTTCCTGATGCAGGTCGATGGCTCTTGGTTTGCAGACACCTTCGCAGATTGCGCACGAGCCGTCCTTGAGGTAGAGGCAGGTTTTCGGGTCAATATACGGAATCAGCGGCAGCGCCTGCGAAAAATAGATGTGGACGGCCTTGTTGTTGGACAGGTTCTGGTTATACTGATCCGGCACCTTGACCGGGCAGTATTCTGCACAGATGTTGCAGCCGGTACATTTGCTCTCGATGACGTAGCGGGGCTTTCTGATCAGGGAAACCTTGAAGTTGCCCGGCTTCCCCTTGACCGTATCGACTTCCGTGTAGGTGAGGATGGTTATGTTCGGGTGCCGGCTGCATTCATTGAACTTGGGCGATTCAATGCACATGGAGCAGTCATTGGAGGGAAAGGTCTTGTCCAGCTGCGACATCTTGCCGCCGATGGCCGGCGACTTGTCTATCAGGTAGACCTTGAAGCCCGAGTCGGCGAGATCAAGAGACGCCTGAATACCGCTGATCCCGCCGCCGACAACCAGAACATCTATGAGGTGCTTTTCTGTCATATCGTTTTCCACGTGTGCGTCCTTTTTAAGTGTCCTCGGTTCTCAAAGCCAAAAAAACGGAACAAAACAGGTCAATCAAAGGCAATAGAACGCGGATCAAATCTGATTTAGCGGATTTTCACGGATAAATCACTTAAACGGGTTTAAAAATCTGCGTCAATCCGTTCAATCCGCGTCATCCGCGTTCTATTGCAGTTCATCTATGTCTTTATTGTATGAACTAAATTAATTCCTGAATAATTTCGGTGATGTCCTTGATCTCAAGGGTTTCACTATCCTCCAGCGACAACCTGCTGTCTTCGAAGTTTGTAATGCAGTATGGGCAGGAGGTGACCAGCACCTCGGCCCCGACGTCGATAGCCTGCTGTAATCTGATGTCAGAGAATCTTTCAGCTTTTGGAGTTTCCACCCAGATTCTGCCGCCACCGCCGCCGCAACAGAGGCTGTTCTCACGTGAATCGGGCATCTCAAGCAGCTCTACGCCATTTATGCCTTTCAGCACTTCACGCGGTTCATCAAAAATCCCGTTGTGGCGTCCGGCGTAACAGGGGTCATGATAAGTGATCTTTTTTTCGTATGGCTTGGTCAGCTTCAGCCTGCCGCTGCTGACAAGCTCCTGAAGATACTGTGAAATATGAACCACCTCAAAGTGGACCATGAATTCCGGGTACTCGTTTTTGAAGGTGTGGTAGCTGTGCGGGGACGAAACCAGAATTTTCTTCACTCCGTTGTCGACGAAGGCTTTGATGTTATCCTTGGCCAGCTTCTTGAACAGATCCTCATTGCCGGTCTTCCTGATACTTTCTCCGCAGCAGCTCTCTTTTGATCCGAGAATTCCGAACTTCACTCCCGCTTTTTTCAGGATAGCGACCGTAGCAGCGGCCACTTTCTTCAGTCTGGGGGCGTAGCTCAAGTAGCAGCAGGAGAAGTACAGCACTTCCATCCCCTCTTTGAAGGTGTTGACCGACAGTCCGTCCGCC
>JACRCG010000026.1 GCA_016219145.1 Deltaproteobacteria bacterium
TCGGGGCTGCTATTCTTGGTGAATTCGCCGAGATCAAGGAGGGCGACACTGTCAAGCGTACCGGTCGTATTACCGAGGTTCCTGTCGGTGACGCACTCATCGGTCGCGTTGTTAACGCAATCGGTCAGCCGATTGATGGTAAAGGCGCCATCAATACAAGCACCTTCAGCAAGGTTGAAATTAAGGCTCCCGGTATCGTAAGCCGTAAATCGGTACACCAGCCGATGGCCACCGGACTGAAGGCGATCGATTCCATGGTTCCAATCGGACGTGGGCAGCGCGAGCTGATCATCGGCGACCGTCAGACCGGCAAAACCGCCGTCGCGATTGATACAATCATCAACCAGAAGGGTGGTGACGTGGTTTGTATCTATGTCGCCATCGGGCAGAAGCGTTCAACGGTTGCGCAGGTTGTCTCCAAGCTGACCGAGCACGGCGCGATGGATTACACGATCGTTGTTGCCGCTACCGCTTCCGAGTCGGCTCCGCTTCAGTTCATTGCACCCTATACCGGTGTTACCATGGGCGAGTATTTCCGCGACAACAAGAAACATGCCCTGATCATCTATGATGACCTCTCCAAGCAGGCCGTTGCCTATCGTCAGCTCTCCCTGCTGCTCCGCCGTCCTCCAGGACGTGAAGCGTATCCGGGTGACGTTTTCTATCTGCACAGCCGTCTGCTGGAGCGGGCCTGCAAGCTTTCCGACGAGTGTGGAGCCGGGTCACTGACTGCTCTGCCGATCATCGAGACTCAGGCCGGCGACGTTTCCGCCTATATCCCGACCAATGTTATTTCAATTACCGACGGGCAGATTTACCTTGAATCCGACCTGTTCTTCTCCGGTGTCCGTCCGGCAATTAACGTCGGTCTCTCCGTTTCGCGAGTTGGCGGCTCTGCCCAGACCAAGTCAATGAAACAGGTAGCCGGTACTTTGCGACTTGACCTGGCACAGTATCGTGAAATGGCTGCATTCGCCCAGTTCGGTTCGGACCTTGACAAAGCCACCCAGATGCAGCTGGCTCGTGGTGAGCGACTGGTTGAGGTCCTCAAACAGCCCCAGTATCGTCCGATTCCAAACGAGAAGCAGGTTGTAATCATCTTTGCCGCCAACAATGGCTTCATGGACGAACTTCCGGTTGCCGCTCTCAAACGTTACGAGCCGGAACTTTATTCCTTCTTTGATAACCGTCAGGCTGATCTTTTGGCTGAGCTGCGCGACAAAAAAGCGATTGACGATGACCTGAAGAAGCGCATGCTTGCTGCACTGGAGCAGTTTAAAAAGGAATTTACCGCTTAAGCAAGGACGGTTTGAATCATGGCGAGCCTTAAAAGCATAAAAAAACGGATTGTCTCCGTAAAAAACACGCGCCAGATCACCAAGGCCATGAAAATGGTTTCGGCGGCAAAGCTGCGCCGTGCACAGGAAAATGTAGTGGCTGCCAGGCCATATGCAAAGAAGCTTGGTGAAGTTCTGCAGTCGCTGGCCGGTAATCTGGAAGGTGACCTGCACCCGCTGCTTGAGAAACGTGAAGCTAAAAAACTGCTGCTGATAGTAGTAACATCGGATCGCGGTCTGTGCGGTGGCTTCAACACCAACCTGTGCAAGGCCGGTGAACGTTATATCAAGGAAAAACAGGGCGCATACGAACAGATCAGCGTAATGACGGTCGGCCGTAAAGGTTACGAGTATTTCAAGAATCGTCTTACGGTTTACAAGAATTTTTCGAATATCATTTCCAAGCCAACCTACCAGAGTGCAGCAAAACTCGGACAGGAAGTGATCGATGGCTTTCTGGAAGGCGAGTATGACCAGGTCGAGCTGCTGTACAACTCTTTCCGTACGGTAATGTCCCAGGACATTACATTCCAGCAGCTGCTTCCAGTAGTGCCGGAAGAAAAGGCCATCGTGGATGAAACTCCGGTGGAATACATTTACGAACCATCGTTTGGAGAGCTTCTGGCTGAAATTTTGCCGAAAAATATCGAGGTACAGCTCTTCAAGTCCATGCTTGAGTCGGTCGCTGGTGAACATGGTGCACGTATGACTGCCATGGACAGCGCCTCCAAAAATGCGTCCGAGATGATCGGCAAGCTGACGCTCCAATATAACCGCGCTCGTCAGGCTGCCATTACAACGGAGTTGATGGAAATCATCTCCGGCTCGGAATCCATCAAGGGATAATATTTAGGATCGAACACTATATGAGGGCCTCAGGGCCGCAGGAGGACTAAGTTCCATGAGTCAGAATACTGGAAAAATATCGCAGGTCATCGGCGCAGTTATTGACGTCGAGTTCGAGCCCGGCAAACTGCCGGAGATCTATCACGCACTTCGGGTAACCAATCCGGCCATTGACGACCGCGAGAACAACCTGGTGCTTGAAGTTGCCCAGCACCTGGGTGAAAACTCCGTCCGTACAATCGCAATGGACTCCACCGACGGTCTCAAGCGTGGCCAGGTTGTTATTGACACCGGCAAACAGATCTGCGCACCGGTCGGCCGCAAGACTCTCGGCCGTATTATTAACGTCATCGGTGAGCCGGTAGACGAGATGGGCCCAATCGGTAATGAGAAAGAATACGGTATCCATCGCGAAGCTCCGCCATTTGAAGACCAGTCCACCAAGGTTGAAGCTTTTACCACCGGCATCAAGGTTGTTGACCTGCTTGCACCGTATGCTCGAGGCGGCAAGATCGGTCTGTTCGGTGGTGCCGGCGTGGGCAAGACCGTTCTGATCATGGAACTGATCAACAACATCGCCAAGCAGCACGGCGGTTTCTCCGTTTTCGCCGGTGTTGGCGAGCGTACCCGTGAAGGTAATGACCTTTGGATGGAGATGAAAGAGTCCGGCGTTCTTGACAAGGCCGCACTGGTCTACGGTCAGATGAACGAGCCTCCAGGGGCCCGCGCCCGCGTTGCTCTTACTGCTCTCTCGATCGCCGAATATTTCCGTGAAGAGGAAGGCCAGGACGTTCTTCTGTTCATCGATAACATTTTCCGCTTTACGCAGGCCGGTTCGGAGGTTTCAGCACTTCTGGGACGTATTCCTTCCGCCGTTGGTTACCAGCCTACGCTGGCCACCGAGATGGGTGAACTGCAGGAGCGTATTACATCAACCAAGAAGGGTTCGATCACTTCGGTTCAGGCCATTTATGTTCCCGCCGACGACTTGACTGACCCGGCACCGGCCACCGCCTTTGCCCACCTGGATGCTACCACCGTTCTTTCACGACAGATTGCCGAGCTGGGTATCTATCCCGCGGTTGACCCGCTCGATTCCACCTCGCGTATTCTCGATCCGCAGGTTATTGGTGAAGAGCACTATGCCATTGCGCGTTCCGTGCAATACGTTCTTCAGAAGTACAAGGATCTTCAGGATATCATCGCAATTCTCGGTATGGACGAACTTTCCGAGGAAGATAAGCTGGTTGTTGCACGCGCTCGCAAGATTCAGCGTTTCCTCTCCCAGCCGTTCCATGTCGCCGAGGCTTTCACCGGTTCACCCGGCAAGTATGTCGAGCTGAAGGACACCATCAAGGGCTTCCAGGAAATCGTTGCCGGCAAGCATGACA
>JACRCG010000262.1 GCA_016219145.1 Deltaproteobacteria bacterium
AAAAATAATAGAGAGGTATTGCATGTCCGATGAATTGATTCTTAAGGTTAAACAGATGATCATAGACAGCCTTCGCATTGAAGGAATGTCTTCCTCAGAGATCGAAACCGACGCCCCGCTTTTCGGCGAAGGCCTGGGGCTGGACTCCATAGACGCTCTGCAACTGGTGGTTGCCATGGAAAAGGAATTTGGAGTCGTGGTGCCGGATGCGGCCACCGGTTCCAAGGTGTTTGCTTCGGTCCGCAGCATGGCCGATTATATTGCGGAAAATAAAAAGTGAAAATTCTTTTTATCTCGCCTGGCTGGGAAAAAGGGCGGTTGTGGGGGGAGCTGGCCTTCAAGTTTCCCACACTTTCCCTGGCTTCCATCGCCGCTGTAACTCCGCCGGAGTGGGATGTGGCGCTGCTGGACGATAATTTTGAAAAGATCGATTATGCCAGCGATGCAGACATCATAGCGCTGACCGCCATGACTCCCCAGGCGCCGCGTGCCTACCTGATTGCCGACGAGTTTCGCCGTCGAGGCAAGACAGTTGTTATGGGCGGCTTTCATGCCAGCAACATGCCGGACGAAGCGTTGAGCCATGTCGATGCCGTGGTTGTCGGAGAAGGGGAGGTCGTCTGGCCCCGGCTGCTTTCGGACTTCCGGCTCGGTGCTCTGCAGAGCAGGTATCAGCCCGAAAGCCAGATGGCCATGGATTCAATTCCGGTAGCACGGCGCGAGCTTTTCAAAGGCAAGCGCTATCTTCTGACAAACACTATCCAGACCACCCGCGGCTGTCCCTTTGACTGCGAGTTCTGTTCTGTTACAGCATTTTACGGCCGCAAATACCGCAAACGACCGGTGGACAGTATCCTTAAGGAGCTGGCTCAGCTGCGTAAATCCAATTCCTTTGCTTTTTTTGTCGATGACAATCTTGTTGCCGACCGCAAATATGCACTGGAACTGTTTGCCGGCATGAAAGGCATGGACTTCAAATGGCTCTCCCATTCCCCGATAGATTTTGCCGGTGACCGGGAACTGATCAAGGCCGCCGGTGAAGCCGGCTGTGTCGGAATGTTCGTCGGTTTCGAGTCGCTCAACCAGGATTCCCTGGCGGCCATGGGCAAGGTTACCAACCGGGCCAAATCCTATCTGGAGGATGCCAAGGCTTTTCGGGACAACGGGATCGGTATTCTCGGTTCTTTTGTTCTCGGATATGACGGTGATACTCCGGCTGTTTTTGAACAGTTGCTGCATTTTTGCGAGGAAGCGCGTATTGAAGCCGCCATTTTCCCGCTCTTGACTCCCTATCCCGGCACGGCCGTGCGCCGACGCCTTGAGGCCGAAGGACGGATCATTTCCAACGACTGGCGTGACTACGACATGGAACATGTCAATTTCAAGCCGGCCGGCATGAGCGTCGAGGAACTGCAACAAGGTTACGACTGGCTTAACTCTTCCTTCTATTCATTCCCTTCTATGTATCGTCGGCTGTTCAAACTGCATCGCTCGGTACAGGTGTTCGGTCCCATGAATTTAGGTTTCCGTGCCGCATTGCGTCGCAAGAGCAGTGTCGCATGACGGAGCGGCCCCGGCTGTTACTGGTTTATCCGGCCACCCACAAACTGGGTTGGGTTAAACGTTTCCAGCTGCCATCCTTGTCGCTCAATCAGGTCGCGGCCGCCACTCCGCCGGAATGGCAGGTTACAATCGTGGACGAAGTCCAGGAAAGTATCCGCTATGACGAACATTACGACCTGGTAGGGATCACGGCCATGACCCATCAGGCTTTGCACTCCTACCAGATAGCTGACCGTTTTCGGGAACAGGGCATACCGGTGGTGTTGGGGGGCATTCATCCCACGGTGCTGCCGGACGAGGCGGCCGCCCATGCCGATGCGGTTGTTATCGGCGAGGCCGAGCCGGTCTGGGGCGGACTGCTTGATGATTTCAAGGCCGGGCAACTCAAGCCGTTCTATCGATCCATTCCTGCCGGAGACCGGCTGGTGATTCCGTGGAGCCGCCGCGAACTGCTGACGGGGCGCAAGTATCTTACAACCCAGACTCTACAGGCCAGCCGCGGCTGTCCCTACGATTGCTCATTCTGTACCGTTACTCCCTACTTCGGCAATACCTTCCGCTACCGCGATCCAGAGGATATACTGGCCGAGCTGCGTACCTACCAGGGCAAACTGACCGTTTTTCTTGACGACAACATCCTGGGTGATCCTTGCAAGGCCAAGCCGATTCTGGCCGGGATGGCCGGCATGGGTTTGCGCTGGGGAGGGCAGGCCAACCTTCGTTTCGCTGAAGATCCGGAGATGGTCAGGCTGTTGGCCGCGTCGGGCTGTATCGGCATCTTTGTCGGTCTGGAATCGGCTGACGGTGTTCACGCCAATCACCCCAAAACCTCCGGCCGGTCATCTCAGGCAGATCTTATCAGGAGGATTCGCGACACCGGAGTTGTTGTGGAAGCGTCGGTGATCTTCGGTTTCGACGATCATGATCAGGGCATTTTCGAACGCACGGTCCGTTTCCTGGAAAAGTGCGCCCCGAGTCTTTCGACAATGCACATCCTGACCCCTTATCCCGGGACAGCACTTTATAATCAGTTCCAGCAGCAGGGGCGCATGTTGCATACCGACTGGCAACGCTACGACCATGGCCAGGTCGTCTACCGTCCACGCTTGATGACCCCGGAACAGCTTTACCGTGGCTGGGTTGACGCACGACACGAGGCGTACCGCTGGTCGTCGATTGCTGCGCGGGTGCTGCAGAGTCCCGGCAAGCCGGTCAACCTTATGTACAACATACTCCGTCGCGGCGGCATCTATGGCCGCGACTACTCCGCTCCAGGTTTTTATGACCCCGCTTTGGAGAAGATGTCGACAGGGAATTCTGCCGCATCCGCTGAAGACGGTTTTGCAGAGCGAATAGAATAATAGAGGAATTAACCATGATCTGCTGGATGTTTCCGGGGCAACCCCTGCGCCATAACCAACTTTTTCCCGAGACTGTGGAGGGAACCGGGATTATCAACCTGTGTCGCGATGCGACCGGTTTTGATCCGTCAACCTGGCAGGATTACGACGGCTTAAAGAGTGAACATATCCGCCTGCAGCTTTACGGTACCGC
Organism: Deltaproteobacteria bacterium; assembly: GCA_016219145.1. Lineage (GTDB taxonomy): Bacteria > Desulfobacterota > Desulfuromonadia > Geobacterales > Pseudopelobacteraceae > JACRCG01. The sequence goes on from JACRCG010000262.1 coordinate 3,118, forward strand.
TTTCAGCCTTTGCCGCACCCGCCTGTTGAGGTCGTCGGGGCAGGAACCGGATATGGTTATTGAACACAGTATGGGCATCTATGCCGCCCTGGCAGCCTGTGACTGCATATCGGAGCGGGATGCGCTGGATATGACAGCCCGGGTTGGTTCTGTTCTTTCCCGCATGTCGGAAGACAAACGCTATGCCCTGGGATGCATCATCGGGTTGGGGTGTCCGTCGGTGGAGGCTGCCGCCGCCAATCACGGCATATATGTTGCCAATTACAATACTTCCAGTCATTTTCTTTTGTCCGGCGAACGTTCACGGATCTTGGCCGCGGTAGAGGAGTGCGCGGCAGCGGGGGCTTTCTCTCTGTCGGTCTTTGATTGTGACGCGCCGCTGCATACGCCGTTGGTTATGGCGGTGGCTACCGAGCTGGAATCGATCTTCTCGGATTATGACTATGCCGCACCACGGGTTCCACTGTTGGACCACATCGGACAAGAGCCGCTGACATCCTCACGGATTCCGGCATTCCTGCTGGATGAGCTGCTCAGTCCGGTCTGGTGGCAGCTCAGCTACAAGGCGGCCGGCAAGATGGGTGCCACCTCATTTGTGGAAACAGGAGCCGGTGACGCGCTGAAGAAATTCAACCGTTGGATCGACAGCGAGACCAGATGATGAAATATCACGATACCAGCATAAAAGTGCGATTTAACGAG
>JACRCG010000266.1 GCA_016219145.1 Deltaproteobacteria bacterium
CTCACCGCGCCCAACTGTGTCTTTACACCGCATATTGCCTGGGCATCGCTGGCCGCCCGCAAACGCCTGATGAGCATCGTGGCCGCCAATCTGGCCGCATACAAGGCCGGAGTTCCGATAAACGTGGTTAATGGCCGATTTCTTGCTTAGGAAGTCTGATCTTGCGCATAAGGATTAGTTATGAATGATACCGGGCAAATCGTATCAAATAACCCTCCTGTCCTGATAGTTGACGACAACCGCCTGCAGCGCAGCGTACTGGAAGCCAACCTGAAAGCGGCCGGCTATCAGGTCGTTGCCGCTGAAAACGGCAAGGAAGCGCTGGAGATCTTCAGAAAAGGTCACTTCCCGATCCTGATGACCGACTGGATCATGCCAGAGATGAGCGGGCTTGATCTGTGCCGGGCCATTCGTAGCGAAGAGTCTGGCCGTTATACCTATATCATCATCCTGACCTCGCTGGATTCCAAGAACGACATCATCGCCGGACTTGAAGCAGGCGCCGACGAGTACCTGGTCAAACCGGCCCACCAGGCCGAGTTGACCGCCCGCTTGAAAACCGCCCGACGAATCCTCGACCTGGAAAACGCCCGAAACAGATACATCGAGGAAATCAAGAGCCTCTCGCTGATTGATCCACCCACCGGAATCTTCAATCGCTGCTACATGGATGAACACATATCGCAGGAAATCAAGCGCGCCTACCGTTACGAACGCTCACTGTCGCTGATACTGGTGGGGGTGAACCGCTTCAGCGAGACGGTGGCCGAGTACGGTCATTTCTCCGGAGACGTGCTGTTGAAACGTACCGCGGAGTGCCTGACCGATTCGGTCCGCAAGGACGTGGACTGGATTGCCCGTTACGGAGAAGATGCCTTCATGGTGGTTCTGCCGGAGACCGATACGGCCGGTGCGCTGATTGTCGCCAAGCGGCTGCGGCTAAGAATTGCCGCGATGGTGGTCAAGATGTACGACAAGGAATTGCGGATCACCGCGTGCTTCGGAGTGGCCGGTTTTACCGCAAGCCAGCAGAAACAGGGCTTTACTACCGAGATTTTCCTGGACAAGGTTGACCACTGCCTCTGCCAGGCGAAGGAAGACGGTGGTGACACGATCAAGGGAGTTCAGATCGGTTGATAGTTCCTGTAAAAATATTCGGACCTGAAACGCAAAAAACCGGGAATTCCCGGTTTTTTGCGTTTCAGGTAATGGAAATTGCTTCAGGCCTTGATTGAAAACAGTGTCCTGTTCATTTCATCCGATGCGCTCAGCACCTTGATGTTCGCCTTGAATGCTGTTCCGGTCGTAGCCAGATCAACAGCTTCCCTGGATATGTCCACTTTGTCAAAACCTTCAACTACCGTGGCGGTCACTCCGCCACCCCTGCCGGATTGCATAACGACTGATGCTGCCGCTGAATCGGTCGTATTCAGCCTTGATATATTAGAAGCTGTAACGGACTGTTTCAGCGAGTAGGCGCTCAATGCGCCCGATGCTATTCCGGAAATATCGTTCATCAGAACCCCCGTTACCTTACAGACATATCAACGTATAACTAATTTATCATTTTCCACGTCCACCCGCAACAGACTTCCTTCCTGTGCAATACCGCCGATGATGGCCCGGGCCACTCGGGTTTCAAGTTCCCGCTGCAGATAGCGCTTTAGTGGCCGTGCGCCGTAGACCGGATCATAACCAGCCTGGGCGATAAAACGCATAGCATCATCGGTAATTTCGAGTGTTATGCGCTGCTCTTTCAAGCGCTGCTTCAACTGTTCCGCCAACAGTCCGGCTATTCGCTTGACTTCGTCCAGATGCAGAGGCTTGAAGAGCACGATGTCATCGACCCGGTTCAGGAATTCGGGGCGGAAACCGAGCTTGAGTTCCTGCATGACCGCCTGGCGCGCATCCTCGCGGATATCTCCACCGGCCGAGATTCCTTCCAGCAGGTACGAGGATCCGATGTTGGAAGTCATGATGATGACGGTGTTCTTGAAGCTGACCGTACGACCGTGACTGTCGGTTACCCTGCCATCGTCCAGGATCTGCAGCAGAATGTTGAATACGTCCTGATGGGCTTTTTCGATCTCGTCGAACAGCAGCACGCAATATGGCTTGCGTCGCACCGCCTCGGTCAACTGCCCCCCCTCCTCGTAGCCGACATAGCCCGGAGGCGCCCCGATCAGCCTGGAAACGGCAAATTTTTCCATGTATTCGGACATGTCGATGCGCACCATGTTCTCTTCCGAGTCGAACAGTGAAACGGCCAGGGTGCGGGCCAGCTCGGTCTTGCCGACTCCGGTCGGCCCCAGGAAGATGAATGAGCCGATCGGCCGGCGTGGATCCTTGATGCCGGAACGTGCCCGCAGCACCGCATCGGATACCAGCTGCACCGCCTCGTCCTGGCCGATCACGCGCTCGTGCAGGATATCCTCCAGGCGCAACAGCTTCTCCCGCTCTCCCTCCACCAACCGTGTCACCGGGATACCGGTCCAGTGGGCAACAATCTCGGCTATTTCATCCTCTGTAACCTCTTCACGCAGCAGCTTCTGCCCTCCCTGTTTCTCGTTCAGAGCGCTCTCCTCATTTTTCAGGGCGGTTTCCAGACCCGGCAGTTCCGAATACTTCAACTTGGAGGCCTGCTCCAGATTGTAGGAGCGTTCGGCCTGCTCGATGTCACGACGGGTCTTTTCTATCTGTTCACGCAGTCCCTGGATACGCTGAATGGCCACCTTCTCCGAATCGTACCTGGCCCGCATCGTAGCCGCCCGCTCCCTGTCTGCGGACAGTTCACGGCGCAACATTTCCAGTCGCTCACGGCTGACGGTGTCTTTTTCCTTTTTAAGGGCCTGCTCCTCGATCTCCAGCTGCATGACACGCCTGCTGATCGTGTCCAGTTCCGACGGGAGCGAGTCTATTTCGGTGCGCAGCATCGCGCAGGCCTCGTCCACCAGGTCGATGGCTTTGTCCGGCAGGAACCTTTCGGTGATGTAGCGGTTGGAGAGGGTCGCTGCCGCTACCAGCGCGTTGTCCTGGATCTTTACGCCATGGTGCACCTCAAAACGTTCCCGCAGGCCGCGCAGGATCGACACAGTATCCTCCACGGTAGGCTGTTCCACCAGTACCGGCTGGAAACGCCTCTCGAGTGCCGCATCCTTCTCGATGTGCTGGCGGTATTCGTCCAGCGTTGTAGCGCCGATACAGTGCAGTTCACCGCGCGCCAGCATCGGTTTCAGCATGTTGCCGGCATCCATCGCCCCCTCGGCCTTGCCGGCCCCTACAATCGTGTGAAGCTCGTCTATGAACAGAATGATGCGCCCCTCGGCCTCCTTGACTTCGTTCAACACCGCCTTGAGACGCTCCTCGAATTCACCGCGATACTTGGCCCCGGCTACCAACGCCCCCATATCCAGAGCAAAAACGGTTTTCTCCTTAAGTCCTTCCGGTACGTCGCCACGCACGATCCGTTGCGCCAACCCTTCGACGATAGCTGTCTTGCCGACCCCAGGCTCGCCGATCAGAACCGGATTGTTCTTGGTCTTGCGGGACAGCACCCTGATCACCCGACGCACCTCTTCATCGCGCCCGATAACCGGATCAAGCTTGTCGTTCTTGGCCATCTTTACCAGGTCCCGGCCGTATTTCTCCAGAGCCTCATAGGTCGCCTCCGGATTGGCGCTCTGCACCCGCTGGCTGCCGCGCACATCGGTCAGTGTCTTCAGGAATCTTTCGCGGTCGATGCCGGCCTGTTTCAGTATACGCCCGGAGGGCACCTTGTCCCCTTCGGCAATCAACGCCATCAGCAGGTGCTCAACCGAAACGTATTCGTCCTTCAGTCGCTTGGCCTCATTTTCGGCTGCCACCAAAGTACGCGAAAGACGCTGGGAAACATAAATTTTGCCGGCCTCGGCGCCCGGTCCGGACACCCTTGGCTTACGGTCCAGCTCCGCCTCGACCTCCTTTTTAATCATATCCGGGCGAATATCCATCCGTTGCAGCAGCCGCGGCACCAGTCCGTCTACCTGATCAAGCAGCGCCCAGAGCAGGTGCTCACCATCTACCTCGACATGTCCGAAGGAAACTGCCTTGTTCTGTGCCTCGGTAAATGCTTCCTGTGATTTTTGTGTCAATCTGTTGAAGTCCATGATGCCAACCTCTTTGATAATCGAAATAACTTCTACCAATCAGTTAAGCATTGAGTACCGGAAAGTCAAGCTGGCGCTAAATCGCGGCAATGGCCGATCTGTCTGGATATAATAATTTTCAGTGGATTTTATTTGCAAAGCCGCTCCGTGTGTGCATAATCCAGACTTGAAATCCATTTCAGGAGCCCTGGATGCTAAACAAGCGTGGTTGCGGAGTCCTGCTTCATCCGACTTCATTGCCGGGGTCCGGCGGCATCGGTACGTTCGGTGATGAGGCCCGGCGGTTTATCGATCTCCTTGCAAAAATGGGAATGTCATATTGGCAGGTGCTGCCTCTGACTCCTCCGGCTTGCGGCAACTCCCCTTATTCGTCTTTTTCTGCGTTTGCAGGCAACCCGCTCCTGATCGATCTGGAACAGGTCATTGCCGAAGGAGACCTGCCCGAAGGATGCAACAACAGGGATTTTTCCGAGCATAGTGTCGATTTTGATGCCGTTTCAGGGTTCAAGCATCAGCTGTTGCAGCAGGCCGGCTCGCTGTTTCTGTCACAAGAGGTAACCCAGCGCAAGAAGGAGTTCTGGCACTTCTGTGATACGACACCATGGTTGCATGAGTTTGCTCTTTTCATGTCCATAAAGCAGGGCACCAAGGGCAAGCCATGGAACAAGTGGAACCGGGATTCGGCGTTGCTGACAACTGAGTCATACGAAAAGTACTCCGTTGCCATGAAGCAGGAGATTGGCATACAGAAATATATCCAGTGGCAGTTTTTCAAACAGTGGAAATCCCTGAGAAAATATGCCGAATCCAGGGGCATCGCGATAATCGGTGATCTTCCGATCTTTGTCGCCTACGATTCCGCCGATGTATGGAGCCATCGCGAACAGTTCCTGCTTGACGAAACAGGTAAACCCACCGTAGTTGCAGGAGTACCTCCCGACTACTTCAGCAAGACCGGTCAATTGTGGGGAAACCCTCTTTACGACTGGAACTTGATGAGAGACCAGGGTTATCTGTGGTGGATCAATCGTTTCAGGTCAATGTTCGAACTCTACGATGTTGTCAGGATCGATCATTTCCGGGGATTTGAGGCCGCCTGGCACGTGCCGGCTTCACATCGCACCGCTCAGCATGGCAAATGGGTATCGGGGCCGGGTGCGGATCTTTTCGACGCGGTCTTTTCCGACCTGGGATCGCTACCCATAATCGCCGAGGATCTCGGTGTGATAACCGCTGGAGTCGAGGAACTTCGAGATCGCTATAACTTTCCCGGAATGAAGATTCTGCAGTTTGCTTTCGGTTCGGATTCATCAAACCCGTACCTGCCGCATAATCATCAAAGAAACTGCGTAATATATACCGGTACCCACGACAACGACACCAGTCTGGGGTGGTATAACTCGCTTTCAGATTCCCAGAGGGTCCGTGTGGTTGAATATCTTGGATGCAATGATGACAATTGTGTTCCGGCACTGTTGCGCACTGCCTTGATGTCGGTTGCCGACACGGTGGTATTGCCGTTCCAGGACCTGCTGATGCTGAACAGCGACGCGCGTATGAATATTCCAGGCAAAGCCTTTGGAAACTGGGGTTGGCGATTCAACTGGGATATGCTTGCTCCCGATCTGGCCCAGAAAACA
>JACRCG010000267.1 GCA_016219145.1 Deltaproteobacteria bacterium
AACGGCGTCGATCAACCGTGGAAAAATCAAGAAAACCGAAATTAACCGGCTTTTTCAGTTTAAAGGCGTGTGTTTCGGTGAGGAAAATCCATGAGACATGCGTCTGCAACATTTCGACTGTTCGGGTCGAAACCGGATAGGCGTCAGGCTTCATAAGTGATTTCAAAATGTTCGGCGTCATATATCGGCCTCTTAATATACTGAAGAATACCACCAAACCGGGCTGTTCGCAAGTTTGGGGACGCTTTATGTGGTCTGTTTTGGGCTTTACGTATTCTGGCAGGAAAGCAGAGGAATTTATGGCGGGTTATATGGCGAAAAAAAGTCCGGACACTTTGAATAAAGCGCCCGGACTTCAATGTTGACTGACTTCAGCACACAATGAACATGAGATTATCTCATCCTGATCACCGCCGTGGTATTTCCGGCACTCATATCAACGCGGGTACTGCCGGCCGCTATGACCCCATTGCCCCAACCCAGTCCATATACGCCATAGAAAGCCCCGGCGACACTTCCCGGAATATTGCCGATCGCAACCGTATTGCCGGCCCCGCCGCCATTATGCATGGCCGAGCCAATCGCGGCATCGCCGGTCAGGGTCCCGAGGCTGTCAACTATCATACCGCCGTGGGTTACAAACAGCTGGCCTTTGTTCGGTTTAGGCAGATTGATGCCCCCCATGCCCATTCCAGGCCCTCTGCCCGAGCCAAACGGCGTCATGTCGAAGATCATTGAAACGCTGGTTGCGGCTGCCCCGCCCGATACCTGGGGCGCATTGGCCGACAAGTTATTCATGGTCACGGCCTGACCGGCGACGCCGGTAATTCCGGCCATTGCGGCGCCTCGCGCGAAATAGCCCGGAGCGTCGGCAACCGCCGAGAATAAACCTTGAGATGTTGCGTCGGCGGCGAAAGTCAGCGCCTGTCCCGGTGTGTGTGTTGCAACCTGGATCGGGCCGGTCGAGAGTTCAACAGCTTTGCCGAATTTACCTCCATATGGATCAAGGTGCCGGTAGCGGACTTCAAAGGGGATGGGGTCGCCGGCAATGCTCTGGTAGAAGCTCATCCATGAACCGGTCGGGTGCATCGGCACACCTAGCTGGGCGCTGTATTCACCGCCCGGCTGCATGGTGATAGTCCCCAGATCAACGGCGCCGCTTGACGGCGTTGTCCCCTTATGTACTTTTACCCCTTTGACAATGGCAGTCTGGAGATTGCGCCCCCGCAGGAGGATGTCATAGGTTGCTGTGGTGGCATTGCCGAATACCGGCAGCGGGTAAAGATTGAATCTGCCGGTACTTCTGTCTACTCCGGTCCAGCGTCGCACGATGCGATAGTTGACGCCGCTGGCCACCTGCTGCGCCTTGATGACGATGCGAGAGGTAGAGAGGTTGCCGAAGCTGACCGTTCCCTTGACCGCGCCAACGCTGTTCATGTCGAAATAGCCCAGCCGCGGCTTGATGATGAACTCCTTCGTGCCGTTGGGCGTGACTTCCACCACATCGTTGTTGAGGTTGAAGTCGAGTGCGATCTTGACACTGCCGCCGGCTGTAACCACTACCGGTGACTCCGGAATCAGCCTGATCCCCTCATCGGCGGTAGGAATCCGCAGTGGGTAGTGGGCGGTATCGCCGACAAGCTGCACTTCGTTGTTGTAGGACAGCCCAGGGACTGAACCGGTGTAAGCGTCCTCGGTTGAAGCCAGGAAAATTCTGATCTGCTGGTAATTACCGACCGGCAGATCGAGGTTGTTGAAAAGGGACGCTCCGGCATTGCCGTCAGCATACATGGCGCCATTTGCCAGTTGTGCCAGATCGATGGTTTTGGGGATTGGCAGGTCCAGCCGTTTCCAACCAGCGCTCCTGGCCGTGCTGTAGCTGTCAAAACCGACGTTTTTACTGGTGTGGAAAGCAACGCCGATTACGGTTACATAGACATGCGAGTAGTCCATTGCCGGAGCGTCGGTAATGTCAATGCTGACTTTTCCAACCGAACTGCCGGTGCCTCCGGTACCGACCCCGGCGCTCTGCCCGGAACCGGAGCCGCATCCTGCCATAATACCCGCGCAGAGCAGCAGCATTGCCAATAAACGACATACCGACCAACCTTCAAGTGAATGATCTGTTTTCATTGTTAGCGTCCTTTTGTCTGGATTTTAATCTTATTCCGGCCAGAAGATATTTTCGCCTGTTCTGCTTTTGTAGCTGCTTCGGCAAAGGTGTAAAGTCCGATGCGAACCCGCTGGTCGGCAACCCGGCCGGCTGACCGATCGGCCTCAATCAGGTCCGTGATCGCAGGAACCATGGCATTGCGCAGTGCCTGCCAATGGGCGGTCACAAGCGGCCGCAGAGTCTCGACAGATTCGGCCGAGAGTTCGTCGCCAAAGACAGCCTGTTCAAAATGCTGGTGACCATCGCAGATAACATTCTCAACAGCAGCCCCCAAGTGGTCGCCGACGTTGTCGCCGAGGAAGCCGAGCATCTGCCTGGAGTCGCTGCTGGGTATGAAGTCGCTGCGCAGAAGGGTTACGCTGTCGCTCTCTTCATCATGACGCACCAGCCCCAATCGGACAAGTTCGTCGAGCACGCTGCGGGGATGAACGTCGCGGGTGATTGACTGCGACAGGGCTTCAAAGCTGGGGGACGGCCCCTGCCGTTTGAGTGCGCATGGAACTCCGTTCTGGTCACGCAAGGCGCTGTTAGTAGTCCAGCGGGCGAAAACCTCGCTCGCCACAGGCGGCTTTGTCGTGCGCGACACAGTTTTGGATTGGGTCAGACGCGTGACCTCGCGGCGGTTTAAACCGGTAGCAATACTGATCCTGCTGACCGCGCCATGGTTGGGGGCTCCCGGTTGCAGCGCATCCGCTTCGCTGACGAAGGCCTGTTTGAAGATCTCTTCGGCTGTCGCAAATGTTACGCCATTGGCCAGGCAGAGGCGTGCCAGAGGGAGCAGGAGCCTGTTCAGCGCTTCGATCAGGGCTGCATCCGGTTGGGGTGCGCTTGTTGCTGATTCAGGAGCTGATGGTGCAAGAGTTGAGTTCATAGAATGCCCTTGAAGGAATATATTGCTGTATATGTGCATTTTGCACATTTATTGTATTGTGTCAATATATTTTTCAGCAGGGTTATCAGGAGCATTTGCTGTCATCAAACAGCGGGTAGGGGAGGTATGATGGCGCCACCAGGTCGGTGCTGAATATTTGTCAACATTGTCTGGTCATGTATTTGCTTACGTCCCGTAGGGACCGAAAGAATGGTAAGTTCGGAGAGTATGGAGCAGGGTGCTGGGGTGGGTCAATTTGACGCCGATTCAGGCTATAGGTGGGTCATTTTTGCATGCCGATTCACACCCATAGATTCGACACCCATAGATTCCATTATCTATGAAGAACAAGCGTAAAACTCGCGCTTCCAGAACTTGGCAGATGATTAAACGTCATGGAATCATTGGTGCGGCAGAAAGAGCCGTGGATCGAGTAATTGAACCGGCTGGTTATAAGGTGCTGATAGAAATGGGTATGCAAGATCTGACGTTCGAAACAGTCATCGTTCGCTATCCTGCTGCATTTAATCAGGAAGTTGTTTTACGCGCCAAAACAAGATTAAAAGAACTATCTGAATTATAGCCAGAACTACGAATCACGCAGGAAGTATAGTTTTGAGCATCAAGCCGCAAGCAGCTCTTTCAAAACATCCGGTTTTTTTATGGCAATAGTGATGAGTGACTTTGCCGCGCCCGACGGCGCACGACGCCCCTGCTCCCACTCCTGGAGAGTGCGGAGCGACACGCCGAGCAGTTTGGCAAACTCGCTCTGAGAGAAACCTATCCTAAGACGGGACGCTGCCAGAGGGGAAACTTCCACCGTAGTCACGCGTCCGACCCTGCCTGCCTTGAGGTCACGCACGGCCTGAAGCAGTTCCTCGCCAATGTTGCGTTTTGCATCACGTTCGAGCAGTTCTTTTTCATCGAGTGGCATGTTCCATCTCCTCTTTAAGTGCTTTTAGAATGTGACCGGGAATACTGTCGACGGCACTCTTGGCATAAATCAGAAGCAACCAGATTTGCCCGGCCTCTGTCCGGGCAAAATAGAGAACCCTGACGCCACCGCTCTTCCCGGTCCCTCGACGGCTCCAGCGTATCTTTCGAACCCCGCCGGAACCACGCACTACGTCGCCCAAATCGGGATTTGCAGCAAGATATTCCTGAAAGACTCCGTATTCGGTATCTGTCAGATAATCATGAACCTGTTTTGTGAACAGTGGCGATTCAACAAAAGTAAACATGAGTCAAATATACGGCATTGACGTATAAAATCAACCGGCAAATTTATTTCCGTGAGAAAACCGGAGACAGGATTTATGCGGCCTTCAAGCCGGTGGTGGTGTCTAACATGAAAGATGTAGGAGTGGCGCGCTCCTATAACCAGATGGTAGGCAAATTTGAGTCGATCCCTTTTGCCGGCTCAGCCGGAAATCTGGACCTGGACCACTATGTCACCAGCAAGGCTGTCGACGGGCTGTTCAGTATGTTGGGAGAGGAAGAGAAGAAGATCAGGATCAATCCGGCGGCACGCGGCACCGAACTGCTGAAAAAGGTTTTCGGCAGGTGACTTAATCCTTGTCACATCCACTGTATAAGAGTATTTCCCCCGCCTCGGTCCGGACAGAAGGGCCAAGGACTGAACGCAGGTGTTCCCTAACCCACACCGATGCTTTTACGTTTGCATTTACCGCATTTGCATACGTTTTAAAAACAGTGAAGGACATCATGGCGTTGTTTCCCAGGCTGATCCAATGATACTCAATGAATCCCGGCAAAGCTGATATCAGCGGCACAAATACTTCATTTACTTTTTTAGTAGCGGCTGCAACGTCCGGCACACCTTCATAACGCCTGCATGAAGCATACATTTTCCGTTTCAATTTGCTCCCCTTTGTAACTCTTCAATTTGCTCCAGAAAGCACCTGGTTTCTGTTTTCTGCTTCGCTTACTGCGGCGTATATTAAAAAGGCTCACAACAACAAGCTGCAAGCACTTTTAATTATTGGCGCGCCCGGAGAGATTCGAACTCCCGACATTCAGGTTCGAAGCCTGACGCTCTATCCAGCTGAACTACGGGCGCGTAAAACCTGCATCTAAAGCATGGAAACTGTACCACCAATATCAATGTATTTCACGTAAAATCAGAGCTATTTCTGATAGCGTTCCACAAAACTCTCTACCTGACGGGCTGTTTCGCTATTCTTGTCAAGCTCCAGGTAACGCTTCCAGATTTGAAGCGCCTTGGGGATATCGTTCAGGTCAAAGGCGTACACATAGCCGCTGTTATAGAGGCTTTCCAGATTATACGGGTCTATCTTGAATGCTTTTTCAAAATTTGCCAGCGCCCTGGTAAAATCGCCTTTCTGGCGATACATGGCTCCCTGATCATTCAAAATGTTGGCGTCTTCAGGACGCAGGGCCAGTGCCTTGTTATAGGCCGCTATGGCATCGTCGGGACGGTCGGCGTCAAAATAGGCGTTTCCGAGGAGAGTCCATGCCTCTGGGTTGGATGGTTCTATCGCAGTTTTACTCAATAGTTCCTTTATTTTCTGCGCAGTTTCCGGGTTTGCCTCATGCGCCGGGACAGATTCGCTCTCTTCCACGGCCACTGGCGCCGGTTCCTCACGCTCTTCCTCAATTTCTTCTTCCTCAAGCACCGGGCAAATCTTCTGTGCCGCCAGATCCAGCACCGAACCGGGGATAATAATCTCCGCCAGTTCGCCCCCTTTCAGACGTTTCAACCTTGCTCTTCCAGTCCCGAAAATGTCGATCAAACCCAGAATGGCATTCTGTTCGCTGCAATCAATTTCATAATATTCAAGGTGCGAGCGATACCCTTTTTCTCCGTATTCCTTGCCGGCATCCTTTCGCTCGTTGTTTCCAAGAGGGGTGAAGCGCAGCCAGACGGCCAATCGCCCCTGTTGTGTGAGGCGTACCGACTCTTCATCCAGCGCCACCTGGTGGCGTGACGTGGCGGTCAGGCCTTGCCATTGCACCGCCCTGGCCGGCTTTGGGAGAACGCACAACATGAATGTCAGTGTGGCGATTGATATGGACAGCCTGGTCATAACTCCCCCGCGAGGCTATGGGTGATTCATTCTTTTTGTATATAAACCGATCCGGCTCAGAAGGCCAGCAAGTTGTTGAGGATCAGTAACAGCGGGGTGGCAGGTCTGATCGGCGCAGATGGAAACGGAAGGGTTTCCGCTTGTATATTCTCGTCTCACGGCAAGGTTTGGAAGTGTATGCTGCTTCAGTTCGCGCAGCATGGCGGACAGTTCCGGACACCCTTTTGCCCCGGCAAAGGTGGCCACCACAGCTTCGGTATCCAGTAACGACAGCACCTGTAACGCGCCCAGATGTCCCAGCGGATTACGTTCCAGCTCCCCGAGGCAGCCAGCCAGCGCCAAGCGGGCCGCGTCGGCCAGCTCCGGCTTCTCGCAGATCCATGACAGACGGAGCAGCAGTTGTGCCGTGACTGAAAAGGCTGAAGGTGTGACGCCGTCATGATCGCTGGAAACACGGATCGGCATCTGCTCGGCGTCTCTGCCGGTCAAGGTGAACTCCCCGCTCTCCGGATCCCGGAACAGTCGCAGCAACTCCTGCGCCAGCAGATTGGCCTCATCCAGCCATCTGGTATCCAGAGTGGCTTCGTAGAGTTCCAGAAACCCTGACGCCAGAAAGGCATAATCTTCCAGGAAGGCCGGGATTTCGGAGGGAGTGTGCAGATAGCTGCGCAGCAGCCGTCCGTCATCCCGTCGCATTGAGCCGAGAATAAATGTCGCTGCCCTGGCGGCCCGCTCCAGGTACTCCGCTTTACCGCAGACAGCGCCTGCTCTGGCCAGCGCCGCGATCATCAGCCCGTTCCAGGATGTAATTACCTTGTCATCCCGCAGAGGCCTGATCCGGCCTGACCTGCGCTGGAGCAGCACGGCGCGGCTGTGCTCAAGAACCTGGGCGGTCCGGCCGGAATCCAGGCCGGCGCGTCGGCAGAATTCATCCAGCGGCACAGGGATATTAAGGATATTGTTCTCCTCAAAATTACCCTCTTCGGTAATGTCGAAATAGCGGCAGAAGAGCTCGCCGTCATCCCCGAGGCATGCCACGACCTCCTGTTTATCCCAGACGTAGAACTTGCCCTCCACCCCCTCTGAATCTGCATCCAGGGCCGAACAGAACGCACCTTCGGCGGATAGCAGCTCCCGCTCGGCAAAGGTGAAGATCTCGTCGGCCATACTGCTGAAAAAGGGATCGGCAGTGGCCTGGTACGCCTCAACCGCAACCATGGCCAGCATGGCCTGATCATAGAGCATCTTTTCAAAATGCGGGGCCAGCCAGACCGGATCGACCGAGTAACGGTGCAGGCCGCCCCCCAACTGATCCCAGATGCCGCCGCATCTCATCTTGCGCAGGGTGTGAAGCGCCATCTGGAGAGCCCCCTCGCTCCCCGGGGCCTGGTTCACATTTCCCTCCCATTCAAGGGGAGGGGCAGGGTGGGGATGGGGTCGCCGCTGCCGGATCAGCCAGCTTAAGTAAATCGGCATCGGAAACTTGGGGGCGTTGCCGAAACCGCCATTAGTCCGGTCGTATATACCGGATAACTGTCGCAGCGCTTTTTCAGAAATCGAAAAAACTTCGGGGTTAACTGCTGAAGAGCCACGTTTTCCGAGAGAATCCAGCTCAGTCATGATTTTCCGGCAGTTGCTTTCAATCATGTCCGGACGCTGCCGCCAGAGGGCAGCGATGTTGCCCAGCAGCTCCATCAGCCCGCTCATTCCACCTCTTTTCCGTTTGGGCAGGTAGGTGATGGCCATGAAGGGGTGTTTGTCGGGTGTCATGAAAATATTGAGCGGCCAGCCGCCGCTGCCGGTCAGCAGTTGCGAGACGGTCATGTAGAAGTCGTCAATGTCGGGGCGCTCCTCGCGATCAACCTTTATGCAAACAAAGTGGCTGTTCAGCAGGGCGGCCACTTCATTGTCCTCAAACGATTCGTGCGCCATGACGTGACACCAGTGGCAGGTGGCGTAGCCGATTGAAAGCAGGATCGGCAAGTTTTCCTCTCTGGCTTTGGCAAAGGCTGCCTCACCCCATTCATACCACTTGACCGGGTTTTCGGCGTGCTGAAGCAGGTAAGGGCTGCGGGCGAAGATCAGGCGGTTGAAGCGCTCGCCGCCGTCAGGTGGGAGGGCGCTTTTGTCGATATTCATCAGCGAAGCAACGTAGGCGGCGGTGTCTTGATTTGTTGTGGTCATAACTGCTCCGGAGAATAAGACAAGACGGATGATTGTCCTGTATACCGCTTTTCAGGAGGCGGCAACGGCTCAATATTGTCTCAACGTACACCCATTCTGGTCAAGTCTCTACAAGATGCGGCAAATACTCAGTCACCAGTTCCAGAACTCTATCAGACTGGAGAGCATCACGCCGTCGCCGGAGTGGTTCCCGGTCCGGCTGTTCAGACATCCATTTCTTGAATCTGGTGAATAGAACGGGCGATACGGTATTTATCCGTGCCATGTGGCCAGACGTTGCAACAATCATGGTTGAAAAACGAGGCCCGTCAAGCAGAAGTCCGGCATTTCTGGCCTGCACAGCGTAGAACTCATCTTCTTCATCGGACAGCCTGAGAGGGTGGGGGTCATCATGATTTGCTTCTCTTCGAATGATGTCGATTTCAAAGCCTTTACTGTTAACAGCCGTATATTTCTGATCGAATCGGATTTCAAAGGTTGGATCGACCTTTTTGATGATATTGAGCATTGAAGAGCCGGTATGCCCGATTTTCTCAAAAAAACTGAGTCGTTTGCGCGTATCCCGAAGCAGATCGATATCATTGGTTGCCAGGGCATCGGAATCTCCGAACCGGACGCCGGCAGCAGCCTCATATGCATAAAGCGCATGGGTGCCAACCACAATGAAATACTCAGACAATCCTGATTTCTCGATCTGGTTGAGTATTTCAACAAGCAAGCGCGGGGCACGGCCAACCTGCAACACCCGGTTCAATTTCTGATGGTGGGTGAGTCTCGCTGTCAGGTCTGACAATCTCTGTTCAGCCTGTTTTTTCCTTGCAGTAAAGCTTTCGTAGATGCGTACTGTTTCTTCAGAGCGCGGCCCCAGGCTTTTTTGAGCATTACGCGTCGAAGTTCGAATCAGATACTCGGCTCTGCCCTGGTGTTTCCAGAACATGCCGCCACGCACATCCGCCGCTTTTTTTCGTGCATCCTCCCAAGCCTCAAAAGTTGCTCGCGCGTCAAGGTACTGGCGTCTGGCCTCATCGCTGATATCCTGGAACAGATTGTTTTTCAGTGTATTTGACATAAATCGAGAATTACACTGAAAAGCTTTTAAAATCAATATAATATTTCAAAATACGATTTAGTGATGCCCAATGCTCTGATCATTTTGCAAACAAATTATTTCCTGCCGGCGGCAGAGCCCTAATCCCCCAGCATCCGCGCAAAAAAATCCGCCGCCAGATCGATCGGCTCAGCTGATTCAGCACCAGCATCACCAGCTGCCCCACTCAGCAGGTGCTCGGGTATCTCGGACAGAAAACGGCTCGGCTTGCGCTGCTCCAGCGTGCCGTACTTGCGGCGGGTCAGGCAGCGCGAGATAGTCAGATATTTCCTGGCCCTGGTAATCCCGACATAGCAGAGGCGGCGCTCCTCGGCCACGGTCGGATCTTCCTCGATCGAGCGTTTGTGCGGCAGCAGATCTTCCTCCATCCCGACCAGCCAGACATGGCTGAACTCAAGCCCCTTGCTGGAGTGCAGCGACATCAGCGTGACGGCGTTCTTGCCATGCTCCTTGCCGTCTTCATCAGGCTTGTCCTCGTCCATCAGGGAGATCCGCTCCAGAAAGGCCGAGAGCGTTGCGCGCGGGGTCTGCGCTTCAAAGGCGGCCAGCGAGTTTACAATCTGCTCGATGTTCTCGATCCTTTTTCTGGCCTGGGGAGCGTCGTTCAAGGTGCGGTACAGCTCGTCGTCGATCCGTAGGCGGTTGAACAGCGCATTTACCTGCGCTCCCATGTTGTAGGAAGTAAAACCGGCAATCAGCTCCTTCATCATGCGATGGAAGGCCAGAACGGATTTTTTGGACGATTCGGAAATCTCGGTGATCTCTGCCACCCGTCCAAGTGCTTCAAAGAGCGGCACACTGCGCTCCATCGACCACTGGTTCAGCTTGAGCATGGTGGTGTCGCCGATGCCTCGGCGGGGGAAATTGATAATTCGCAGTAGCGAGGCTTCATCGCTCTGATTGTCGATTACCTTCAGGTAGGCGATGGCATCCTTGACCTCTTTGCGCTCATAAAACTGCTGGCCGCCGATCACGACATAGGGGATGCGCTCCAGGCGCAGTTTTTCCTCAAAGGCCCGGCTCTGGGCGTTGGAGCGGTACAGGATCGCCATGTCGGCCCAGCGCAGCTTGTCGCGGTACTGCTCCAGAATCATCATCTCAACAACTTTGGCCGCCTCATCCTCCTCGCTGTCCGCCACCAGCAGGTCGATTTCACGCCCCTTGCCGCTGGCGGTCCAGAGCGCCTTGTCTGTGCGG
>JACRCG010000271.1 GCA_016219145.1 Deltaproteobacteria bacterium
CTCCAGGCAACGGTTTCAGCGCCAACCGCCTTGAGGACGTCTTCCATGATCGTGGGTGCTTCGACGCAGTCCAGATTAGGCACGTCGGTGGGACGCGTAAGCAGGCAGCCGTAGTAGCAGGCCACCTTCAGGCCGGCCAGCGGCTTCTTCACCGAAGCGGCCAGCCTCTCCAACCCCAGATCCCGCGCCAGGATTTCCAGCAGGTGCTTGACATTGCCATACAGTTTCAGCGGAGCGTCGATCGCTATTTCAACCTGCTTGCGCTAGACGTAGCTTTCTGCCAGGACATTCTGGGTGGTCTTGAGCCGCGAGAAACAGGCGGCGCAGGCCACGGCCAGATCACCCTCGACCTGTTCCGCCAGCTCAAGGTTCTTGGCGCACAAAGACAGCGACAACAGTTCATCGACATTGTGGGCCGGGGTGGCGCCGCAACAGAACCAGTCCGGAACTTCTGTCAGGCCGATTTCGAGTCGCTTGAACAGTTCTCGTGTGGAGAGGTCGTATTCACCGGCCGATGCATGTAACGAGCAACCGGGGTAATAGGAGTAATTGAGTTTATCTTTCATGGATATGTTCTAAACCTCTTGGTAAATTATGAAGGATGAGGGATGAATTATGAAAAAAGGCCTTATACCTCATCCTTCATAATTCATCCTTCATCCTTGCCTTTACAGCGCTTCGCCTTTTTTGCGCATCTCTTCGATACGGGTGAAGATCTTTTCGATCTCTGGCAGGTTTTTGTTCTTGCTGTGGAACATCTTCAGCTTGCCTTTGGAGATCAGTTTCGGTCCGAGCATCAGGTCTTTCAGAAACTGGCCGGACTTTACATTAAAAACCGCCGCCAGGCGCATCTCGTACTGACGGCCGTAGGTGCGGATGTTCTGCAGAAAGAGCTTGTTGGCCAGCTGAACATAGCTTTCCTTGGAGGGACCTTCGGCATCCCAGGAGAGCTTGCGGAGCGCGTCCATGATCGATGCCAGGTGCACCTTGTTGGGACATCGTGTCGAGCAGGTCTCGCACGAGGCGCAGTACCAGATCGAACGACCGGCAAGGATGCGCTGCCATTGGCCAAGCTGCAGCAGACGCACCACACGGTTGGGCGGATGCTCCATGAAGGTCGCCATGGGACAGCCGGCGGAGCATTTGCCGCACTGGAAACAACGCCGCACCGATGTGCCAGACAATGCCTCCACCTTGCGAACAAAGTCCACGTCCATCGTGGACTGGGATATGATCATCTTTTTCTTTTTCACACTAACACCTTTTTATCCAGACTAAAATTCCATCCAACAAAACCGGATCGCCCGACAGAGAATGTGGACAAACTCCACAGCGTTCATCCATCGTGTAGATTAACTCCACATGGGCAGGGCAGCTGTATTTATACAGTCGTTATTTTCGTTTGTCTACACAATAGCTATACAAAATGCAAGCCAATTTTGTCATAAAAAATATTTAGGATAGTTAAATAGTTGTCATACCAATACACAGATCACACAGGAATCAACTTCTGACGACCAAACAGCCGAACTAGGTTTCAATTGAAGGCACCTGAACCACGAGCAGAAACAGGCCGAGCCGGACCAGCATCTCGGAAAATTTCTGATAATCGATCGGTTTGGTTACATAGCAGCTGCACCCCAAAGCGTAGCAGTTCTGGATTTCACGCGGATCGTCGGTAGTCGTCAGCATGATCACCGGCATCGATCTGAGCTCAGGATCCTGCTTCAACTGCCGCAGAACATCAACACCGCTCACCTTCGGCATGCGGATATCCAGCAGCAGCATGTAGGCACCGCCATGCAAACGGCGCGGGGCAGTCCCGCCGGGACCGTCAAACATGAAATCCAGCACCTCCTGGCCATCCCTGAAGCGCATAATCTCGTTTTTCAGCCCGGAATCCCTGAGATTCTCCTCAATCAGCTCTGCATGACCATCATCGTCTTCAGCTATCAGTATTGTTACCCGTTTTTCAAAACCGTCCTGCATGAAACATCCTTCCTATGCCCCGACAAACAGGCTATCGTTGAAATTGAACTATTGTCTACCAAAACAGTACAAAACTCAAGAAGGAAGCTGACAGCAATCTACCCCTCCTGGGCCCGCCCCTGAGATTTCGGCAAAACCACATAGAACCTGCTCCCCACACCCGGCTCCGACTCAACCCAGATTGAGCCGCCCAGCCGGTCAATAATCCTGCGGGCCATCGTGAGACCGAGCCCCTCCCCCGGCGGGCCGCCTGGATTGAGTCGATTAAATATTTCCCATATTTTATCCTGCTGGTCAATTGGAATACCGATGCCGTTGTCCTCGACACAATACCGGACCCCCTCCGCGAACTCCTCACTGGATATGCAGACAACCACTGGACGTTCGGCAGAACCATACTTGATCGCATTGTCTATCAGATTACTGAAAATCTGGCCCATCTGCACCCTGTCGGCCACGCAACCGGCCAGCTCACCCACCTTTATGGTGGCGGAAGCGGACTCGATCTGAAAGGCCATGGATTCGATTATGCTTGATACCAGTGTGCGCATATCAAGCTGTTCGAAACAGATTGCAGCCCGCCCCAGACGGGAAAGCCGCAAAAGGCCGCTCAGCAGGGAATCCATTTTTTCGACACTGCTGGTGATGAAACCGAGCGACTTGGGAATACTGACCGAAAGAATCTGAGAAAGCCTTTCCCGGACCTCTCCCGATAGTTCCAGAGCGGAGATGATGCCTTCTATCTCGGCACAACTTTTTGACAGCCTGCGACTGAAACCCTGGACATTCACCAGCGGCGACCTGAGATCATGGGAGGCGACGTAAACGATCCCCTCCAGCTCCTTGTTCTTCTGCTGCAACTCGATCATCAAACGGTCGCGGTCCGTTTCAGCCTTTTTCCGGTCGGTAATGTCCACGATCGTACCGACCAGTCCTTCGGTCCTGCCTGCGGTATCCTGATAGGTGGCCTTGTAGAAAATGACCGAATGCAGCGATTTGTCGTCATAGCGCAGCTGTGTCTCATAGACCTGCACCCCTCCTGCTTCCAACAGTTGGCGATCGGCGCTGTCAAAAAGGTCGGCTTCCTGGCATGGGAACAGGTCATAGGCCGTCTTTCCTACGATTTCCTCGCGAGACAACCCCCACTTTTCTTCAAAGGAACGGTTGCACCCCTGGTACAAGCCGTTGCTGTCCATGTAAAATATCGGATTGGGGATCGCGTCGATCAACGTCTGCAGAAAACGAACCTGGTTGATCAGTTCATCCATCAGGTGATCACGCTGCCGCTCAGTCATCTGACGCTCGACGACTTC
>JACRCG010000269.1 GCA_016219145.1 Deltaproteobacteria bacterium
GATCCGCGTTCTATTGCAGTTCAGGTTTCTTCTTTACGCGTACAGCCATAGGACTGACGGAAAATATTTGAGTGGGATGAGGATATATGGATAATATTACAATCGACCAGATTATTGACAAACATCAGTGCGAACCCAGTTCGCTGATTCAGATACTGCTTGAGATCCAGAGCGAGAATCACTGGCTCCCCAAAGAAGCACTGGAGAGAGTCAGCGCTAAACTGAATGTGCCGATGAGCCAGATACAGCACATCACCACTTTTTACAAGTCTTTCAGCCTGGTTCCCAAAGGGCGTCATGAGGTTCATGTCTGCATGGGCACCGCCTGTCACGTACGCGGCGCGCAGCGGGTTCTCGACGCGGTTCAGGACCAGACCGGAATTAAAGCTGGTGAAACCGACGTTGATTTGAAGTTCAGCCTGGAAACGGTCAACTGTCTCGGCTGTTGCGCCTTAGGGCCGGTCATGGTGGTAAATGGCGAATATCACGGCAATATAGCGCCGTCCCAGATTGAAGAAACATTGAAAAACTACGAGTAAGGAAATTATATGCCACGGATAAACTCCCCTGCCGAACTGGAAACATTAAGGCAGGACATCTTATCAACCAGAGATCCCGACAAGCCCTGCATCACGCTCTGTTCCGGCTCTGCCTGCCAGGCGACGCATTGCAGGAAAGTCGCCGCCGCCCTTGAACTGGAGCTTGAAAAACTGGCGCTGAAGGATTCGGTGCACTTCAGGAAAACCGGTTGTCACGGTTTTTGCGAGCAGGGGCCCATTGTCGTCATCTACCCTGAAGGGGTCTGTTACCTCAAGGTAAAACCGGAAGATATCCCCGAGATCGTTTCACAGACCCTGATCGAAAAGAAGATTGTGGAGCGTCTGGTCTATAGTGACCCGACCACCAAAGAAAGGGTGACTCACGAGGAAGAGATTCCCTTCTACAAGAATCAGCAGCGGCTGGTTCTGGGGCCGAATACAAAAATAGATCCGAAGAGCCTTGAAGATTACCTGGCCGTCGGCGGTTATCAGGCCCTGACCAAGGCGCTGTTCGAGATGAAACCGGAGCAGGTTATAAACGAGGTTAAGGCGGCCAGCCTGAGAGGGAGAGGCGGCGGTGGCTTCCCGGCCGGAATCAAATGGGAAGCGGCCCGTAACGCTTCCGGCACACCCAAATATGTCATCGTCAACTGTGATGAAGGCGATCCGGGCGCCTATATGGACAGATCCCTGATGGAGGGGAATCCCTATTGTGTGCTTGAGGGGCTGCTGATCGGCGCCTATGCCATCGGCTCCAATGAAGGCTATATCTACGTCCGCCAGGAGTATCCGCTGGCGGTTGAAAACGTGACTTCTGCCATCAGAAAGGCCGAAGAGTGCGGCCTGCTGGGCAAAAATATCCTCGGGTCCGGTTTTGACTTCGACATCAAGGTGCATATGGGGGCCGGCGCTTTTGTATGCGGCGAGGAAACGGCTCTGATCAAGTCGCTGGAAGGCAAGGTGGGCGAGCCAAAGGCCAGACCGCCCTATCCGGCTGTCAGAGGGCTGTGGGGCAAACCGACCAACATCAACAATGTCGAAACCTGGGCCAACATTCCGCTGATCATAAACAAGGGAGCTGCCGCGTTCACCTCGATCGGCACCGAAGGGAGCAAGGGCACCAAGATCTTCTCGCTGGTCGGCAAGGTCAACAACACCGGTCTGGTGGAAGTCCCGATGGGTGTGACCCTGAGAGACATTGTGTACAAGATCGGCGGCGGCATCCCGGGGGGCAAGAAATTCAAGGCGGTCCAGACCGGCGGACCGGCCGGCGGCTGTATGCCCGAGAGCCTGCTCGATATGGAAGTCGATTTTGACCAGCTTACCCGGGCCGGCTCGATGATGGGCTCGGGCGGCATGATTGTTCTGGATGATGAAACCTGCATGGTCGATTTCGCCAGATACTTCCTTGGCTTCCTGGCTGATGAATCCTGCGGCAAATGCGTCCCCTGCCGTGAGGGTGTCAAGCAGATGCAGAAGATTCTGACCAATATTACCCTGGGCAAGGGCAAAAAAGGTGACATCGAGCTTCTGGAAGAGCTGTCCGAGGTAGCCGGAAACTCTGCGCTCTGCGCTCTGGGCAAGGGCGCTCCCAACCCGGTGCTGAGTACGATGCGCCATTTCAGGGATGAGTATGAGGCGCACATCAATGAGGGGAAATGCCCGTCATATTCCTGCAAGGAGCTGATCGCCTATTATATTGATCCCGAGAAGTGCCAGGCCTGTACCAGCTGCTTCAGAAAATGTCCGGCCGAGGCGATTCTGGGCGGCAAGGGGCTGATCCATGAAGTCATACAGGAGAAATGCACTAAATGCGGTTCCTGCCTGGAAGCCTGCCCGGCCCGCTTTGGCGCTGTCAGGAAAATATCGGGCGAGCCTGTTCCGCCATCAATTTCAGAAGAAGCACGGACTATCGTCAGAAAGAGTAAACAGATATGAGTGATATCAGCCTGCAGATTGATGGCAAGGAAGTTATTGCACCCGAAGGCGTGACCATTTTGAGGGCTGCCGAGCGTGTGGGAATTTCAATTCCTACACTGTGCCACCACCAGAAACTGGAACCGTACGGCGGCTGCCGGGTTTGCTCGGTGGAGGTTGATTCGCGCGGCAGGACAAGCGTTGTGGCGGCCTGCCTGTTCCCGGTAGAGCAGGATCTGGTGGTGCGAACCAGAACCAAAAAACTGGAGCGAATCAGAAAATCACTGCTGGAGATGATGCTGGCACATGCCCCGGACTCCGAACAGTTGCAGGCATTGGCCGTGGAGTATGGCGCGGACAAGGACCGTTTTGAAAAAGAGGCCTCTTTCTGCATTCATTGCGGTCTCTGTGTCAGATACTGCGCCGAGGTCAAGAAGAAGAATGCGCTGGGATTTATCGACCGTGGCGCCAGAAAAGAGATCTGCTTTATTCCGGAGATCGCCTCGAAAGAGTGCTGGGAGTGCAAGGAATGCTTCCCGCTCTGCCCGACATCAGCCTTGCAGGCCGCCTTTGTGCTGATCAAGGCGCTGTCGTTTCCTCCTGAATCCACCTAGAAAGAAGCAGGCATGTCCGACCATTTCAAATATTACCTGCGTGTCCGCTACTCTGAGTGCGATGCCCAGAAGGTTGTCTTCAACGCCCGCTATGCCGAATACATCGACATCGCGATAACCGAATTTCTGCGCGCCAGTTGCCCGGAATCCGGTTTTTTTGAATACCATGTCGTCAAACAGACAGTGGAATGGAAGGCTCCCGCCCGTTTTGACAATGTGCTTGAACTGACAGTATCTTTGCTGAGTCTGGGGACTACCTCTTTCACACTCTCCACCGGGATCAGGGTTGCCGGCCGCGAGCAGCTCATCAACGTTTCCGAAACCGTAAATGTTTTCCTGGATTCCGCTACCATGGAAAAGACCCCCATCCCTCCCGATATCCGGGCCGCACTGGAGAGAGGCGCGCCAGGTGTGATCGTTGACCATGCCGGGTATTTCGGGCGAAGATAACGCCAGACACTTTGAGTCAACAGTAACCGAAACTCCTGCCTCCCCTATTTCATTCGTAGCTCTGCTTAATGCAGATTGAATCATCCGGATAATTCATCTATAGTGTCGTCCAATCATGTCTTAACGGCCTTACGCTGCACTGTTTGCGACTCCAGCTTAACAGGATGCAATTATGACAACTCCATGGGCGCGTCTCTTCGGATACAAGAAAAGCAAGCATTCCGACAACCACTCCACCATTAAACTGCTATCCGAAGTTCCGATTTTTGAAGAGCTTAACAGGCGCGAACTGGCCGCCATCGAGCGGATTCTCCATCATCGCGAATACCAGCGCGGCGAGATCATTTTCAGGCAGGGTGAGCGGGGCGCCGGGATGTATATCGTACTCCGGGGCAAGGTTGCGGTTGTTTCAGAGCCGGATCAGCAGGAGCTGTCAGAGATGAGGGATGGCGATTTTTTCGGGGAGGTTGCTCTGCTTGATGAGACCCCGCGCACTGCCACGGTGATAGCTAAAACTGATTGCAGCGTCTTCGGTTTCTTTCAGCCCGACCTGTTTGACCTGATTGCCCGCGATTCCAGACTGGGCGTCAAGATTGTGCTGCGGGTGGCCAGAATTGCCAGCCAGCGCCTCAGGCAGGCCAATGAACGGGTTATTGCGCTGACTGCCGAGCTGGACGCCATGAAACGTACTACCCCGGACGAGGCTAACTGAGGATTTTATGCAAGTCGGTCAGACACGCCATAAGATCCACCTCCTGGCCCTTTTCACTGGCGTATTTCTGCTGTGCGTGGTCCTGTATGTCGGTCGAGTCGCCGAGATCGTGATTATCGCAGCTCTGCTTGCCTATCTTCTGGATCCCGTGGTCACAGCCATAGAAGTCAAAGGTGTTTCACGCACTCTTGCAGCCTCCCTCCTGATGCTTTTCATATTATTCGTCTTCATGCTGTTCTGGTACACCGTCATTCCGATAGCGATCGACCAGCTCATGAACTTGCAGGCCGGGACCGGGAGCAAGCCTGCCTTGAAGGCGATCGCTTCTCTGGAAGGTTATATCAGGCGTCACGGTGAAGCTGTCGGGCTCGGAAACATAAGTCTCACCGAGGAGTTAGGCAAATTCAAGACCGGGCTTATCCAGAAAATTCCTGACTTTATCATAAAGGATTCGGTATCTCTTCTGCTGGGCTGTGTGATGGTGCCGTTCATCATGTTTTTTATTTTGAAGGACGGGCGCGAATTCAAAAAGTATTTCATCAGCCTGGTGCCCAATCGCTATTTCGAATTCACTCTGGATCTGTTGTATAAAATGGAGGTCCAGCTGGGCAACTACCTGAGGGGGCAGTTTCTGGATGCAGTGGTGTTCGGAGTCCTGGCAACCATAACCCTCTGGGCTCTTAACGTACCCTATTTTGTCGTCATCGGCTGTTTTGCCGGTCTGGCCAACCTGATCCCCTTTGTCGGCCCTCTGGTCGGGGCTCTGGCCGCAATGGTGGCAGTCGTTCTGGAACAGGGCGACATCGCCAGAGGAGCATCGGTACTGATTGCGTTTGTGATCCTCAAGCTGGTCGATGATTTTGCAATTCAGCCGCTCGCAGTCGGAAGGCATGTCAACCTGCATCCGATGGTTGTGGCAATTGCAATCATTGTCGGCGGGCATCTTTTCGGTGTTCTGGGAATGCTGCTGGCAGTCCCGAGCCTGGGGTTTTTCAAGGTTGTGCTGGAAGAGAGTATTGACACCTACCGCAGGTACCGGTTTGACTGAGAGATGGCAGGGGCTGGATTCTTAACTGTTTTCAGATGATGGAAAACTTACTCCCAATTATCATCCAGGCGCTCAAAAGGCTATAACCCGGAATCAGGCCGCTTTCTTGAGTCGTTCAGCTACCCATACCTTGATTATGGACTGACGCGGCACACCTAAACGCTTTGACTCCTTGTCCAGCTGATGAATCATCCACAAAGGAAAATCCACGTTGACCCTCTTCTGCTCCTGCTCAGGACGATGAGCCTTTGAGACATCAAGATAGATGGAAATATCCTCGCCTTCATCAAATTTTCTGTCGAACTCTTTAGCTCTCATATATTTCAATCTCCTCTTTTCTTGATCGCCGCACCGAGATTATTCTGACACATTCACCACGATACGTTATAACCCCCGACCAGTACCTGCCATCAATCTTGCCTATCACCAAAAACCTTGCTTCATCATTCGTTATTGCCGGTATCTCAATGCACTCGGGATCACTCCACAATGCTTGAGCATCATGGAAATCAATTCCATGTTTCTCCTTGTTGCTACTGCTTTTTTCCAAATCATACTCGAATTTCATGGTATGAATATTATACCTTTAGATTGCTCAGAGCAAACTTTTTTCCTGTTGTGTCCGAACCTTCAATCCTCCCCTGCCGAAATATTTAACTTTATGGGCCACCCGCCGATATGAATAGTAAGTTGTTAAATACTGCATGCGGCTCTGGCAATTGCCGGAACGCGGACAGGCGGTGAATCATGAGTACCCCGAAAAGTTATTACAAATGGTGGCGGCGGCATTTCAGATCAAAATACTCGCAGGTCGATATCATCCATCGGCTGACCGATAAACTCTGGCTGCATTACAATGATATAAATATCGTTCGCGAGCGGCTCGACAGGGCAATGGAACTATATTAACCGCCCCGGCGAGCCCCCCTGACGTAACGAGTATCCAAGAGAGCGGTTGAATTCTGTACTCAAGCTGCAAGCCTGGAAACATCTCCCAGCCCTACCCTCCCAATTCTACGGAACGACAACATATGTTCGCCGTATCTTCTTCAACAATGCCGACCGATTCTTCAGCAACAAAGTTTATCGGAGCGTTTCATCATTGCGAACAATTTGCGCCAACCGCTACAAGCCAGTTCCGACTCGGCAAGACATGCCCTCAGCTTCTTTTTCGTTGATAAAGGCAATGCGCGACCTGTCGATTTCAGGAAACACCTGATGGCAAGACCATGCTCCTGCAGCATTTCAGACGAGGTCGTAAATGCTGAAAAACAGGTCTGTTCGAGATCGTCTACTTCCGCTCCGAGGCCGGCTGCCCTGGCCTCAATAATGGCCTCTCTGAGCAAAGGCAGATAATCCCTAATCTGTGTTGTCATCGGGAATAGGCTCGCTGAGGTTTCGTATCCTGACGAGTTCAAGACCAATCGGAATGTACTCGCCCTCCACTATCACATCGCGAAAATCATGTTTGAGAGTCTTTATCTGCATACGCAGCCGCTTAATAGAACCGCCGCTGGCAACAACCGCACAGCGCAGCAATCTCTCGTCCGCCGCCGAACCGTCATGAATGGTGGCAGCACCCAGCAAGGCCAATGCTTCTTCCTGTTCAGAGTCCGTGAACCTGCGGGCAACGAAATGTTTAACGTCTTCTGGTATCATAATTGATTGCCAATAATCATCAGGATAAGCACATCAGGGGTCTCCCCTCGACATTGGTTACTCAACATCTGAATGATTGGCTTCTTCACCCTTCACATCCATCCGGCGCCCTCATCTCCGGCCTTTTTTGCGCCGGGTCCG
This sequence comes from Deltaproteobacteria bacterium, assembly GCA_016219145.1. Lineage (GTDB taxonomy): Bacteria > Desulfobacterota > Desulfuromonadia > Geobacterales > Pseudopelobacteraceae > JACRCG01. Next base: position 7,081 of record JACRCG010000269.1, read on the forward strand.
CAGACGGATCGCCAAAAATCCGCACACCATGATACACCCACCACGCTCGCAGCGCGCACATCCCATCTTCCTTGCAAAGCCGCTGCAACAGGCGGTCTGCGGCCTCTCGGAAGGTATCATGATCAAGATATTTTTCGCGCATCAGTTGATAAAGCGCATCGTGCGCCAGTGAACCGCGCATGAAGTTTTTTGTGTCGATGGTGGGTCCGGACGGGCCGTCCCAGGCATATCCTTCGGCAATGGACAGATTGCCGGACAGATCAAGGCCGATGTATTCGGTTGTGATCGTCGCAGGCGGGATGATCCCGGTATCGGCAAAGATATACCCCTCTTTTAGCTGGTACTTGTAGCCGCCGTTGTAGACAATGCACTTCATTTCAACCCCTCCGGTTTCATTTCGATATATCACACAGAATTCATTTCGGCCTGTGACGGCAGCTCGTCTCCAGGAGGCGGCAGTTTCAGAGCCATCCCTTGCGATTGCAGGTAGCGCATTGAGTGCAGAAGATGCAATCCGGCCTGTGTGGCATGGTACTGTCATGATACCTGCCCTGTCCATGACACTTCGGACATTGACTGGCATTATCGGGGATGGCCCCAGTCCCGTTGCACCCGACACAGGTGGTACAAAAAATACACCCCGAATTGTGTGGCATGGAACTCCGATGGACTTTGCCGGTGCCACCACATTGAAAACAAGCTTTTGCCATAAATTCCTCCTGCTATTGTTGGATTGCACAACGGCTCCGCAGTTGACCCGGACGGGCAGCTTTATCGCCCAGTCGGTGTCAAATACGGTCTTGTTGAGATTTCGATTTCTGCTCTTTATAAATGGGAAGTGGAGAACCGCTCCTTTTCTTACCTTGACATATCTTTGGTATCACCTATACTACCATTGTGAGATTCGATATCGTTATGGATACAAATGTTCTCGTAGCCGCGCTCAAATCGTCGCGTGGCGCTTCATTTCGCCTACTTTCGCTGGTGGAACATGGTATTTTCACCCTGCATGTATCGACTCCGCTCGTCTCGGAATACGAGGCGGTTCTGAAGCGTGGCATTACTTCACTATCGGCTGAAGAGATTGATGATGTCATAGATTTTCTCTGTTCAAGAGCAGTGCTGAATAAAATCTTCTACCTTTGGCGGCCTGTGTTGAAAGATCCGGATGACGATTTTGTTCTGGAACTTGCTGTCAAAGCAAATGCGGCTATTGTCACTTGGAACGTGGCCGACTTTAAACACGCCGCGCGGTTTGGCATAGCAGTGATGACACCGCGTGATTTTATTGCATCCCTGGAGGTACAACCATGAGCGCAATCAGCGTCCGTCTTCCTGATTCGATCCATAAAATGGCCCGAGAAGTTGCCAGTGAGGATCATATCTCACTAAATCAGTTTATTGCCTCTGCGGTGGCCGAAAAACTCTCCGCCCTTACGACAGAAACATACCTTGCCGGTCGTGCTGCACGTGGTTCAGTTGACAAGTTTCGCGCCGCATTAGCCAAGGTTCCAGCGATAGAACCGGATGAATTTGATCGAATCTGATCAATTGAAAAACCTGGTTGAAGAACCTGGTGTCAAACCGGCACAATTTACTTGTCATAAGAACATTTAGTAGTTGTTTTGAATAGTTTGGTAGTCAATGGCTGTTCCTTGATTGTCGAAAAAAATAGTGGGAATGAAATTTGAGGACTTTGTATTCGTTTGTGCAGGAAGTACATAAGGAAGTACATAAGGGGTCAGCCCTTGACATGAGACATATTGTGTTCATAACTTACTGATTTCATGTTAATGTCTAGTGTCAAGGGCTGACCCCCATGGGGTTATCCATAACTTACTGATTTCATGTTAATGTCTCGTGTCAAGGGCTGACCCCCATGGGGTTATCCGCATGACGGGCATATTCCATTACAAAAACAAGCGTTACTTCTTAAGTTCTTTTACCTTCACAAGCAAATTTTGAATTTCATTATTCATTAGTTCACCTCCAAACAACTGAACTTTTGCCCCATAAAGTTGCAGGAAAAGGCTAGAGCTTTCCTGCATTAACATTGGAGTAAACTTGGAAACCTTTTTCCCAAGAGGGCTGTTATAAAACTTTATTATTTCAATCAGCTCAGACTCGGAAAAATATTTATTGTACGCTGGCAGATATACATTTAACACTAACTCTTCAAATTTGATTTCTTTTTTAAAAGTATTTTCAAATATGTTTACAAAATTATCAGAGGATTCCTTGACCATTGTATGTAGCCTTGCCTTAACATCCTCAGGGATATTTTTACCATCAATTGCGTTCTTAAATCCCGCAATCATACCTTTTTGAAAATTTGTAGCAAACAAAGAGATAGCCTGATTGTATTGATTTTCTAACCCTGCTACTTTCGTATACCTTTTAAAAGTCTCAGCGCTGATTGGTTCATCTGCCAAACCTTCCTTATTGAATACGAGGACTGCCAAAAACAGGCATATCATCAATACAAATGTTTTTTTCACGCTCTACTCCTTCCAAGTTGGGAACACCTCTGGTACTGTCTTGACTGGCAACAGGCCATACATTTTCCATTTTATATATAATGTAATCTTGACCCTTCAAATTCCCCCTCTGGTTCCATCGTGATCTTATTGTGATGTCAGAATAATTCCGCCCCAGCCCACCACAACCGTCTTCGTTCCTGACCATACAACAGCAGCCAAGACATTTGTCTTATCTAAAGGTTGCCGTGTCCACGTTATCCCGTCCGGCGAACTGACGATGGCGCTTGAATTTCCAGAACCTCCGACAGCCACATACTCGGTACCGCACCAGGCAACGCCCAGCAGACTATCGGCAATTCCCGCATTCCGGACCGTCCAACTGACCCCGTCAGTAGACGCAAGTACAGTTCCGTTATTTCCCACAGCTACAAAATTCGATCCGCTCCAGATGACCGCGTTGAGGTTTGTAGCACTGCCTGAAGTCCGCTTGGTCCATGTCACGCCATCAGGAGAAGTAAGAATGGCGCCACTTCTTCCTACCGCAACAAATTGCGTTCCGGACCAGGCAACACCCTGTAGGACATCCGACGTGCCGGATATGCGCGATGTCCAGTTGATTCCGTCAGGCGACGTAAGGATGGTACCGTAAAATCCTACCGCGACATACTCCGTTCCAGACCAGGCAACACTATACAGAGGCTCGAGAGTATTTGTAACACGTACCGTCCAGGATCTTCCATCAGGAGAAGTGTATATCTTGCCGCTTGATCCAACAGTCACGAACTGCGTTCCTGACCAGATTACCCCTTGCAGTGTACAGTCTGAGTCAACAGACGCCTGCTGTGTCCAACTGGTTCCATCCGTGGAGGTGAATATGCTGCCGCTGGCGCCTACAACGACGAATTGCGTTCCAGACCACGTAACGCCATTAAAGCTTATCGGTAAAAGCACAGTTTCCGTCTTCCCGCCACCACAGCCGCTGAACAAAAGTAA
>JACRCG010000270.1 GCA_016219145.1 Deltaproteobacteria bacterium
GTCATCGCCCTCTGTCTACTGCCGATCACTTGGGGCGACTACAAGATTCGCCCCTACGGGCCAATTTATTCTACAACTGCAAGAAGATCATCTTCGCGCATCATCAAGTACTCTTCGCCGTCAACCTTGACTTCTGTTCCGGCATATTTGCCGAACAGCACAACGTCGCCGACCTTGACGTCAAGCGGCAGCACTTTGCCGTCTTCGGTTTTCTTGCCATTTCCGGCGGCTACTATTTTGCCGCGCTGCGGCTTCTCTTTGGCGGTCTCGGGAATGAAAAGGCCTCCGGCTGTCTTGGTCTCTTCTTCTACTCTCTTTACGATGATGCGGTCCTGAAGCGGTCTTAAATTCATCTGTACTACTCCTTTCTATCTTGTGGTGGTGTATTGATGATGACAGTATTAGCACTCAGGCAGGTTGAGTGCTAACATTCGGGAATATAAACAGCGTGGTTTCAAAAATCAAGGGGGAAAAGAAATTTAGTTGAGGGGACTTCTATGGCTTTTGCCGGAGGTTCAATTCCTCAGCGTAACAACTGTGGCGCCATCGCGCCCCTCGTGCGGCTCGCCGGCCCTTTGTCCCTGAACCAGCGGGTGACGTTTCAGCTCTTCACGCACCGCTTCCCTGAGGCGTCCGGTACCGATGCCGTGGATGACGCGCACCTCGCCCAGCCCGGCTGCGGCAGCATGGCTGATAAAAGGTTCCAGCAAAGTCAGGGCCTCATCCACCCGTAAACCGATCAGCTTCAACTCGCGCTGGTCGCTCTCCTCGATGTCAAAGCGCCAGGAACCGGCCGGAGCCTTCTTCCTGGCATGTCCGGCTGTACTCTGCGGAAGAGACAGATCGGCCAGCGGCACGTCAATCTCAATTCGCCCCGCCCTGACTCGTGCCTTGGCATGGCGATCATCTGTTGACAGCACAACCCCGTCATAGCCCAAAGAGCGGATATGCACCGCGTCGCCCGGTCTGGCCGACGCCAGCGGCAGTAATTCCGGAGACTCTGCGCGTGGTTTGATCTGTTCGGTCAGCTCAACCTCGGCCCGGCGCAGTTTGTCGATGATCTCACTGCGTTTCTCTTTTTTCAGTTCAGCCAGCAGCTCGTTCATCTTGCGTCTGGTGGTTGAAATCAGCTCCCTGGCATCACCCCAGGCTTTTTCAGCGGTTTCCCGCCGCAGTCGCTCCAGGTCGGCCACCCTGACATCCAGCTCGATCCGCCGCGCCTCAAGGGCACTCTCGCGAGTCTCAATGCTCTTTTTCAGCTCTTCGTACTCGCTGCGGCGCTGGCGCAGTTCAGCCAATAGCGCCGTAAACTCGCTTCCGGCACTGCCCAGCATCTGGCGGGCAAAGCTTATGACGCCTTCGGGCATGCCGAAGCGCCGGGCGATCTCGACGGCGTGCGACTGTCCCGGTTCGCCGACAATCAGGCGGTAGAGCGGGGTGAAGCTGCGGTCGTCGAACTCCATCCCTGCGTTGATCATGCCGCCGGAGCGATGGACAAAGCCGATGATCTCGGTCAGGTGGGTAGTCGCGATTACCATGCTGCCCTGCCGCTGTAGTTCTTTCAGAACGCCGCAGGCGATGGCGGCCCCTTGCAAAGGCTCGGTCCCGGCGCCCAGCTCGTCCAGCAGCACCAGGCTTCGCGCGCCGGCCTGGCCAAGGATGGCACTGATACGGGCTGCCTGGGCCGAAAAGGTGGAGTGGCTCTGCTCGATCGACTGTTCATCGCCGATATCCACCAGCAGCGTTTCCAGCAGCGGAAATGTCGAGCGCGGCCCGGCCGGCACCGGAAGACCGCAAAGTGCCATCAGTGACAACATTCCGGCTGTTTTGAGAGCGATGGTCTTGCCGCCGGCGTTGGGGCCGGTGATAACCATGACGGAATCCGGATTTGCCTGAACAGTTGAAATACGTTCGCCGGGGTCTCCCCCCAGATGCAGGCCAAGCGGCTCTACCCTTGCCAGCGCTCCCCGCTTCTGCATCATCATCAACAGCGGGTGACGGGCATCCACCAGCCGCAGCTCACCATGATCGTTGAGCCGGGCCGGCTCCAGGTCAAACTCCTCGGCAAAGCAGGCCATGCTGTTCAAGATATCAAGCTGCAGCAGAGTTCCGAAACAGGCCGTGATTTCGGCCGCGTCTTCACGCAGCCATCCGGATAGCTGGCGCAGGATGCGGATCTCTTCGGCTTTTTCGTCAGCCGCCAGGTTTTCCAGCTCGTTGACAAAGGGGATTATTTCGAGCGGTTCCATGAAGGCGGTTTCGCCGGACGAGGAAACGTCATGCACCACCCCTTTGACCATCCCTTTGGAATCCATCCGCACCGGTATGACCCAGCGTCCTGAACGCTGCGTAATAAAATCGTCCTGGAGGAAAATCTCGATGCCGCTGCTCCGGATTATTTCCTCAATCTTCTTCCTGATGCGCCCGGCCAGGGCGCGTTTGGCCCGGCGGGTCTCACGCAGCAGCGTCGAGGCGGAATCCAGGATGCTGCCGTCGTGGTCAATGGAGGACTCGATCGGCTCCAGTATTTCGGGGAAGCCCTTGAGATTGGGAATAATACCCTTCAGGGCAGTGATGTCTTCACGGTGGGCAAACTGGCGGGAGATGGCGGCATAGAGCCGCAGAACCGGAATAAACAGCAGCAGCTCCTGCGGCGCGAGAAAAGCTCCGGCCGGTCTGAGCAGCTCCAGCGCAGGGCGAATGTCTTCGAAGCTGCTCAGGGAAAGTGCGATGCCGGATCGTTTGAGTGACCGGATTTCCGCAATTCTGGCTGATGTATCCTGCAAGGCAGCCAGGTCATTGCCGGGGCGGATGGCCAGGATTTTGTCGGCTGAGCTTTCGCTGTGAGCATGGCGGGCTATTTCAGCCAGCAGTTTCTCAAATTCGAGTCGGGCGAGGGTTTCGGAAGCTATCATGTGAGAGTGCCTGTATGAGTCAGAATAATGAATGATTTTCGCAAAGCTTACCGGAACCTGGGGTGTTTTCCAAGTGATATGAAGCGCCTTAAGAATCACTTCATACTCCTTCAAATAAATATGATTAATTTTAAATGTGTGTTAGCTTACGCACGATCTGTTGAAGAGGGGGAAGTTACATGCTTGTGCGCCATGTGGCAGTTGATGTTGAAACCACCGGCTACTCCGCCGGAAGCGGCGGCAGAGTCATCGAAATCGGAGCTGTGGCGGTGGAAAATGGAGTGATCGTGGCCGAGTTTGGAACGCTCATCAATACCGGCACTGCCATCAGTTATGCTGCCTATCGGGTACATGGCATATCACGGGAGATGCTGCACGGCAAACCGGAGCCGGAAGATGTCTGGGGCAGTTTTCTGGAGTTTGTCGGCGATGCGCAGTTGATTGCCCATAACGCCCCTTTTGACAGATCCTTTGTGCGGCACGAGTTGGCTCTTCTGGGGCTGGCGTTGCCAAACAGCTGGCATTGCACCGTGCGTTTGGCCAGGCAGCGCCTGCCGCAGTTGCCGAACCACAAGCTGGATACGGTCTATAGCTGTCTGTTTGGCTCTTTGCCGACATCTGTACGGCGGCACCGGGCTTTGGATGATGCACGGCTGGCGGCGATGATCTGGCTGGAGTTGGAAAAATATGGCAGGGGAAAGTCTGAATGACTTATTCTGTCGTATGTGTGTGGTAGGGTGAATTTATTTCCGACAATGCAGGGGTGCTGCGTGCCGCGCCCGATTCTGGAGATACCCGATGCATAATCCTGACATCCATCATCGCCGCTCGATTCGATTGCAGGAATATGATTATTCCGTCAACGGGGCATATTTTGTAACGATATGCACGCATGATCGCGAAGGTCTGTTTGGATCTATTTGTGATGGTGAGATGGAATTGAATGAGGCCGGGAGGATGGTTGCGGAATGGTGGTTGAAATTATCGGAACAATTTTCCCATGTGACAGCGGACGAATACGTAATCATGCCGAATCATTTTCACGGAATTATCGTTATCGCCGATGAATTGAATCACATCACCGGTAGGGGCGAATCTTGTATTCGCCCGCCTTTGATTCGCCCAGCCTGATTCGCCCACCCCTGTGTTTTCAAAATGACTTTAACCCGGGGCGATCACAAGGATACGCCCCTACATATTCCAATAATCACTCTTCTACTTCAGCGCGTTCAACTGAGCATCCACCAGCTTGGCGGTCAGCGGGTCGTAACCATCCTTCACGACAACTTCCTGCCCTTCTTTAGAGAGGGCATAACGCAGGAACTCTTCCACCACCTTGGGCAGCGGCTGTCCCGGTTTCGTGGCTACGTAGATATAGAGCATGCGACTCATGGGGTAGGAGCCGTTCAGCACGTTGGCGTAGGTCGCTTCGGCAACTTTTCCGCCTTCCTTGGCGGAAAGCGGTACGGCACGTACACCCGATGTGGCATAGCCGATGCCGGAGTAACCGATTGCGCCGATATCCTTGGCAACGCCTTCAACTACGGAAGCGGAGCCGGGCTGTTCCTTGACCGTGTTCTTGAAGTCACCCTTGCTCAGAGCATGTTCCTTGAAATAGCCATAGGTGCCTGAAGCTGAATTACGACCGTAGAGGCTGATCGGCATGGCCGCCAGTTTGCCGGTTACGCCCAGCTGGCCCCAGGTAGTGACATCTGCGCCGCCCCGTTTGTGGGTCTTGGAAAAGATGGCATCGACCTTGTCAAGTGAAAGGCTCTTGATCGGGTTGTCCTTGTTGACAAATACCGCCAGGGAATCCAGCGCCACGCCGATTCTGGTCGGTTTGTAGCCATACTTCTTTTCAAACTCTTCGATCTCGGAGCTCTTCATCTCGCGGGACATGGGCCCAAGCTGGGCGGTGCCGGCGATCAGGGCGGGAGGCGCGGTGCTGGAGCCCTTGCCTTCGATCTGGATGTTGACGTTGGGGTATTTCTTCTTGAACCCTTCGGCCCAGTAGGTCATCAGGTTATTAAGACTGTCCGAACCGATGCTGCCCAGATTGCCGGCCACACCGGCGGCGGTGGTATACGGCTTGATTTTGGCGTCCACGGTTACTTTTTCGGCCTGAGCCGCTACAGCAGTCACCATCACGAGCAGCGCGGTCAGAATTGACTTCTTGAACATGAAATGTTCCTCCTATTTTGTTTGTTACAGAATATGCATACCATAGCAGACTACTGTTACAACCACGTTACAGGGAAGAAAAAGGTGGGTTAAATGTTACGGAGTTGAAGGATGCGCTGTTGCAGGTTGCCAGTAATGTCCAAAAGTCAAGCATGACCCCAGAGGCTGACCCAGAGGCCAAGGCAAACCCGGATCACCTGTTGCTTGTCACAAAGAACCCACCGGCACCGAACGAACAGCAGGCCCAAGCGGCAGCGATTGCTGCGTCAGGCAGATCACTGCGCCCGAACCAACAGGCATCTTCAGGTTTACCAGCACACCAAAATTGCGGATGTCCCCCATGCCCGGCGATGCGCTCTTCTTGCACTCCAGCGGGTAGATCGTTCCGTCCTGTATGATCAACAGATCGATCTCTTTTTTGTCCTTGTCGCGATAGTAGAAAAACGGTGCCTGACGACCGTTGTGCCAGTAGCTCTTCAGCAGTTCAACGATAACCCAGGTTTCCAGGATGGCGCCGGACATGGCTCCCGACTCAAGGGTTTCCGGGGTTGACCACTGGGTCAGATAGGCGCAGAGGCCGGTATCCAGGAAGTACAGTTTGGGGGTTTTTACCAGGCGTTTGGTCAGGTTGGAATGGTACGGTTCCAGCAGATAGACAATGCCGGAGGTCTGGAGGATGGAGAGCCAGCTTTTGGCGGTGTTGAAGGCCACGTCGGCGTCGCGGGCCAGATCGGCCATGTTGAGCAGTTGCCCGGTGCGGGCGGCGGCGGCCCGGAGGAAACGGAGAAAGGCCATTTCATCCCCCACACGGGCCAGGTCGCGGATGTCGCGTTGCAGGTAGGTCTGGATGTAGGAGCTGTAGAAGAGGTCGCGGTCACCCTGTTCGCTCAAGGCGATGGCCGGAAACGAGCCGCGCCAGATCAGGCGGTACAGTTCCATCAGGTCGAGGGGTGAGCTTGTTTCGGTCTCCTCCGGTAGCGGAAGAAATGGCCGGGAGGTTTCGCCTCTGCCGAGCAGTTCGCGGCGGGAAAAGCCCAAAAGCTGGAGCACCCCGACCCGTCCGGCCAGGGATTCCGACACGCCCCGCATCATTTGAAACTGCTGGGAGCCGGTCAGCCAGAAGAGATTGGGAGTGCGGCGCTGGTCGCAGGCCATCTTGATATAGGGAAGCAGTTCGGGAGCGTACTGGATTTCGTCAATCAGCACCGGCGGCGGAAAGCGCTGCATGAACAGAGCGGGGTCGCTTTTGGCAAGGGCGAGTACCAGCGGATCGTCCAGGGTGACATAGGTTCGCTCCGGTTCGCTGACTCGGCGCAGAAAGGTTGTTTTGCCGACCTGGCGGGCACCGGTAACCAGCAATACCGGGAATTGCCGGGAAGCTTCTTTGAACCAGTTTTCGAGAGTGCGGGTGAGATACATGGAGGTCGCCTATCGTCTAAATTGCATAGCTATTGCAATATAGACGATAGGCGGGGGTTGTGTCAATGGTTTTAGAGGTTTTATGCTGCTTTGCGAGTAAGCCCTTCGGTAATGTAGGTAATTGCCAGGGTATTGATGCTGACACCTTCAAGCCGGGCGCGTGATTGCAGGCGGGCATGGAGGCTTTTGGGGAGGCGTTGCACAAACTTGCCGGAGTAAGCGCCGTAGCTGCCGGGTTTTGGCACGGGCAAGCCTTTTGCTTCAAGTGTGGCAATAACGGCGGCAAGGGCAAGCTGTCCTTCCGATATAGCCTCTTCTATGGTTTCACCATCAGCTATGCACTCGTTGAAATCGGGGAAACTGACAAGGAACCCGCCGCCCTCCTCGGCAGTAAGTGTTCGTAGCTCAAATGGATATTTGCTCATGTCTTTCATGGTTCCTCCAATAGGAGCAGAAACTTTTTGATGTAGATCGGCTTGATTGGCTTCTTCGCCGGAACGGGCAAAGTCTTGCCGGATGCCGTTACGAAAACACAGTGACTAGAGCCTTCGTGTCGCCAGTCAATTTCAAAGCGCCGGGCAACAGCTTGCAAATCCTCTATCCGCCAGCCAAGGGGATTGGCCTTCATCTTTGCAAGAGTTTTATCGGCTTGGCTCATAAGCAAATAGTACTAAGGATAGTATCATTTATCAATACAAAAAAGAGAACAATAGCGAATAAACCGTGCTGTGCGACCTCTTTCATTAGCGCCTGTTTGACCAGTTCCATCCTCCCGGCAACAACGAAATCATGCCGTGCCTTGTCGGTCATACGTTTGATGCAGGCACTCAATGTGGATATATCGCGACCGAAGATTCGTCCCACCTCGCTGATAGTGCCATCGGAGAATTCTGCGACCGCCCATGCCGCGAGTGTGCGTGCTTCGATGATTGCTCTGCCTCGCTGCCGCGAACAAAGTTTTTCGTCATCGATGTTACAGATCGTCTTGATGGTTTCCAGCACCTCACGTACGGTCGGTTTCTGTTCACGCCGCAGTTGCGCCTTTTCCAACGCTTCATCGACAAAACGCTCTTCACCGAGCAGACGACTGTCAAACGCTCCTCCCTGATGGAAGTCGTTATTGCGTCCGTCCCCCGCCCTCTCTCCGACAAACTGACAGAAGAGCCTTACCGCCTGCCCGCATCGTGTGCCAAACATCGACAGCACCTGTTCCGTGGCCAGCCACGGCAAGGGGTCAGTGCCGAGATAGGCGAGGTGGCTGCTCCACGGATACTCTTCCGAAGCAGTTACCATGCCCGCACGAACAGGATTCAGATGGATATAGGCAACGAGTTCGAGCAGATATGAATCAGCATCCACAAGAACCGCCTTGTATCGCCCCTGAAACAGGTTGACCTTTCCCCTGAAAACTGAGCCATTGCAAACTTAGTGATTTCGGTCTAGAACCTCCCGAAGGAGACTGGACATGAAACCAAGGCGATTCACCGAAGAGCAGATCATTGGCATCCTGAAACAAGCCCAGGCCGGAATGA
>JACRCG010000275.1 GCA_016219145.1 Deltaproteobacteria bacterium
TGTCGCAAAAAAAATAAACTTCCAGCGCCACGTAATCCGACTGCTCGGATTGCATGGAATCGAAGCATTACATGCGAGGGTAGAGGAGCTTCAGGAAGTGTACGCAAACAGATTCAGCATTATTACCTCACGTGCATTTACCCGGCTGGAAAACTTTGTTTCGCTGTCTGCTCCATTGCTGGCAAAAGGGGGGCGCCTGATTGCGATGAAGGGAGCGGATGCAGAGGATGAAATTGCCGCTGACAACGACAAGCTGCTTGAGCTTGGCTTTAGCGTCAGCGCTATCCATCAGTACAATCTGCCTTGCAACATGGGCAGACACTGCCTGGTGGTGATAAAACCATGTCAAGCCGCATAAAATAAGGGGTCGGAGATCGAGCGTCCTAATATCAATTCTGGGGCCTTTTGGGCAGGCTGCCCATATCGAGGGCAGCATTTTTGGCATTTTTAGTCCCTGCGGCAATTTTGGGCCTTTGGAGCAACGCGAACCGGGAAGAACCCAATTTCCGAGATAATGCAGTTGCAGATGATCCAAATCTGCACTAAAGTGCTGGAGTTATCGGTCAATAAAGCAGAAGGAGTGCCAGATGAAAAAATTGATTTGCATGTTGCTTATTGCAACCCATATCTCGGCTTGTGCCACCTACAAAAATCGTGCGGTCTCTTTCAAGCCTCCCCAGGGGTACTCGAATTATCATAACGCAGATGGATTGATGGTAGGAGCCGAAGCGTTCGATGATAAAAAACTTGCCGAAGAAGCTTTCGGTTTTGATATCCGAGGGGCCGGAGTTCTGCCGGTTCAGATCGTGCTGGACAACCGCAGCGGTCAGGCGGTCGAAGTTGTCTCCGGACAGACCTTTCTGGTAGACGGCAGCAGCAGATACTGGAAGATACTCTCCAATCAGGAGGCAATCGACCGTGTTCAGAAGGCAACCGAAGTCGGAGCGATCGGCAAGGGAGCCGGAAGAGGTGCGGCATTTGGCGCGGCAGCTGGAGCGCTGCTTGGCTTGGCGCTCGGTGTGGTGTCGGGGCGCAACGTGGGTGAAGCCGTAGTCAAAGGGGGTGTTCTTGGCGGGGCCGGCGGAGCAGTGATTGGAGGGGCTGACAAGGCCGGAGATGACCGTCAGCGAGAGAATAAAATCGCCAGTGATGTTCGCGAAAAAGGGATTGAGGGTAAGATAATGCACGCCGAGGCGCTGGCAAATGGATTTATCTTTTTCCCCGGTGAAGCGGAAACGGTAAAGGAGCTGCGGTTGCAGCTCAGATTCCGGAACAGCGGAACCGTTGAAACCATCAATCTGCGGCTGCGTTAACGGTGGGAGTTTGCAATTACAATGAAGATACGGATGCCGCAGGGGGTGTCCGTCATGCTTGAAGTGCCGAGAATTGATCGGGAAGAAGCGCTCGGATGGCTGATGGGCAAAGATCTTCTGACGATTGCTACTTATGCCGACAAAATACGTCGCAAGCTACATCCGGAAAATCTGGTAACATTTGTCGTTGATCGCAACGTCAACTACACCAATATTTGTGAATCCAGATGCTCGTTCTGCGCTTTTTATCGCGACAGCGACGCCTGTGATGCCTATGTACTTTCCAGTGACCAGATCTACGAAAAGATCGCCGAATTGGTGGCGTCGGGTGGCAGCCAGCTGTTGATGCAGGGTGGACTTAATCCGGCACTTGAAATTGATTTTTTCGAGGAGCTTTTCCGAGGAATCAAAGAGCGCTTTCCGATGCTGCAGAATCACTCGCTCTCACCGGCCGAGGTGGTCTGCATTGCCGCAAACTCAGGCTTGACGCTGGATGAGACCCTTCTGCGGCTTAAATCAGCCGGACTGGATTCGATTCCGGGAGGCGGCGCAGAAATTCTGGTAGACGAAGTCCGCAACAGCATCTCGCCCAAAAAGATCGGCTGGCGGCAGTGGCGCGAGGTCATGCTCAAAGCTGCGGCTCTCGGCATGCCGACTACGGCCACGATGATGTTCGGCAGTCTTGAGAAGCCGGAGGATATCATCGAACACCTCTTCCGTGTGCGTGAACTTCAGGACGACGGCGGTTCGTTCACCGCCTTTATTCCTTGGACATACCAGCCCGGCAATACCGTTCTGGGTGGGGCTACCGCCACAGGTGTCGATTATCTGAAAGTGCTGGCCTTGTCGCGCATTGTGCTGGACAACATCCCAAATCTACAGGCCAGTTGGGTTACACAGGGGGCAAAAATGGCTCAGACCGCGCTGTTTTTCGGGGCCAACGACCTGGGGGGCACCATGCTGGAGGAAAATGTAGTTGCTGCAGCAGGATGCAGTTTCCGCATGTCGCAGGACGAAATGATAAAACTGATCCAGGGCGCCGGGTTCAAGGCGGCACAGAGAAACACGGCCTATACCATATTGCGGGAGTTCGGAATTGAGCATTAATAACCAGCAGGCTGGAATCTGCGAGATAATAACAACGGCCGATCGTCTGGCTGAACTGGCCGCACTGCTTGCGCGCCAGACGGAAATAGCCGTAGATCTCGAAATGGACTCCCTGCATCACTATCGGGAAAAGGTCTGCCTGATTCAGGTTTCTACCCGCAGCCAGAGCTGGCTGATAGATCCGCTGGCGCTTAGTGATCTTTCACCCCTGGCCGCTTCGCTGTCCAATCCGGACATTCTGGTGGTCATGCACGGCTCGGACTATGACATAAGGTCGCTGCATCGCGACTTTGGAATCGAAGTCAACAATCTTTTTGACACCATGATCGCCGCCCGTTTTCTGGGAATCCAGGAATTCGGCCTGGCAGCGCTTTTAAGGGCTCGTTTTGGTATTGAGCTGGACAAAAAATACCAGAAGGCCGATTGGAGCAGGCGGCCCTTGACTCCCGAGATGAGCGCCTACGCCGTTGCCGACACCTCTGATCTGTTGCCTTTATACGATCTGCTCCGCGCAGAGCTGCTGCAAAAAGGGCGCTTGTCGTGGCTTGAAGAGGAGTGTAGCCTGGTCTGTCAGGCGCGTGTTACGGAGAAAGAGGGGCCGCTGTTTTTGTACTGCAAGGGATCAGGCAAGCTCAGGGGGCGCAATCTGGCGATTCTGGAAGAGCTGCTTCAATTTCGTGACAACCAGGCCAGGGAACTGGATCGCCCGCCATTCAAGGTATTTTCAGCCGAAACTCTTCTGGTGATTGCCGAACGTACGCCACGTACCATGATTGACTTGAGCGGAATCAAGGGAATGACGCCCGGCCAGGTCAATCGCCATGGAGCAGGCATTTTGCAGGCGGTTGTGAACGGTATGGAAATACCTGACGATAGATTGCCGCGCTTTCCCCGGCCGCCCAAAAACGATCTGATAGAGGGGGCCAAGGAGCGCCTCAAGCGCCTGAAGTCCTGGCGTGAGCACAAAAGTGCCGAACTTGGACTTGAACCGGGTGTGCTGGCCCCGAACTGGCTGCTGGAATCCGTTGCCGATTTCAGTCCCGCTACTTATTCCAGCCTGGAAAGCATTTCGGGCGTACGGCAGTGGCAGTTAAATTTGTGCGCGGAAGATTTAATCAGAATAGCGGCTGACATGACAACTGGCGAGGGATAATTCATGGAACAACCCTATTTGAGCATAGTCATCCCTGTCTACAACGAGGAAGCCAACCTGGAACATCTCATGGAACGGCTGCTTCCGGCTGTTCAAGGCACCGGCCATTCTTTCGAGATCATCTTCACAAATGACGGCTCCAAAGACCGCTCGCTGGAGATACTCTGCCGGATGGCAGAGCGCAATGAAGGTGTGAAAGTTATCGACTTTACAGGCAATTTCGGTCAGCATATGGCGATTCTGGCGGCCTTTGAGGCATCCAGCGGAGAGATCGTCATCACGCTGGATGCCGATCTGCAAAATCCCCCCGAAGAGATACCGCGCCTGATAGCAGAGATAGAAAAAGGGCATGACGTGGTCGGAACCATCCGCCAGCAGCGTCAGGATTCCGCTTTTCGTAAAATGGCGTCGCGAGTCGTCAATATCAGCACCAACAAGATCACCGGGATGCAGATGCAGGATTACGGCTGCATGCTGCGCGCCTACCACCGTTACGTGGTTGACAACATCAATCGCTGCAAGGAGTCCACGACTTTCATACCGGCCCTGGCGCAGACCTTTGCCTCAAATCCGACCGAGATCGAAGTGGGTCATGCCGAGCGGGCCGAGGGTGAGAGCAAATACTCCTTTTACAAACTGATTCGCCTGAATTTCGACCTGATGACCGGTTTTTCGGTCGTGCCGCTACAGCTGTTTGCCCTGTTCGGCATCATAACATCGGTCATGTCGGTTGCCTTTGCCCTGTTTTTGCTGATACGGCGCTTTCTGGTCGGAGCTGAGGTGGAGGGTGTCTTCACCCTGTTTGCGATCCTGTTTTTCTTCATCGGCATTATCATTATGGGGATCGGAATCGTAGGGGAATATGTCGGCAGAATTTATCAGGAGGTCAGGAAGCGACCAAGGTTTGTGGTCAGGAGGGCCTACGGGTTTGACGAATAACAGACTTGTTGTCTGCGCCTATCACAATGTCGGTTGCCGCTGCATCGCCGAACTGCTGCGGCAGGGCGCGGAGATCGCCCTGATCTTTACCCACGAAGATTCTCCGGCCGAAGCGATCTGGTTCGAGTCGGTGCGCGAGTTGGCCGGGCGGCATGGCATACCGTATCTGACTACGGACTTGAACATGCCGGAGAACATTGAACTGGTGAAGATGATCGCGCCTGATTTTATCTTTTCGTTCTACTACCGCACCATGATAAATGCCGAGCTGCTGGAGATTCCGCCTGGTGGGGCGCTCAACCTGCACGGCTCATACCTGCCGAAATACCGGGGACGGGTGCCGGTCAACTGGGCCGTCATCAAGGGCGAGACCGAAACCGGGGCCACTCTGCACTACATGGTAGCCAAGCCCGATGCCGGCGATATAGTTGATCAGGAGAAAGTTGCGATAGCTTTTACAGATACCGCTATTGATGTATTTCAAAAAGTGACCGATGCGGCTGTTACGGTACTGGCCCGCTCCTGGCCGCTCCTGCGTGCCGGCATTGCACCGCGCATTCCGATGAACCTGGGCGATGGGAGCTATTTTGGAGGTCGCAAGCCGGCGGATGGACTGATTGACTGGACGCGCAGTGCCATTCAGATTTACAACCTGATCCGCGGGGTTACCCATCCCTACCCCGGCGCTTTCACCTTTTTTGAGGGAAAAAAGGTCATTATCTGGCAGGCCTGGCCGGTTGAAGGAGAGGGAGAGCCGGGTAAAATCCTGTCGCAAAATCCATTATTAGTAGGCACCGGTAAAGGATTGCTGGAAATACGGTCAATACAAGAAGAAGAAAAAAAGGAGAAATATTTAACCTGTAGCTTGACGATTACCGGCTCATTTGATATAACACCGTCATAATTAACTCCTTCTATAAGGGTGAAAGCATGATTCCAGCGAAACGCTACATCTTTCATCTGGCCGCATCCACCCCACTATTGCTCCCCGAATACAAGGGTTCTACCCTGCGCGGCGGCTTCGGCCACGCCTTCAAAAAGGTTGTCTGCACCTTTCGTGGAAAGCCCTGCGACAACTGCCTACTCAAACATCGATGTGCCTACTCGTACATCTTTGAAACACCCCCGCCTGAAAACTCTGCAAAAATGGTCAAATATCTTCGCGCACCCCATCCGTACATTATTGAGCCGCCATTGGAAAAGCGTGAGACCTACTCTGCCGGTGAAACGCTGAAATTCGGTCTGGTTCTGATTGGGCGGGCAATGGAGTATCTCCCCTATTTCGTTTATGCATTCGAGGAACTTGGCATGATGGGAATCGGCAAGCGCAAGGGGGAGTTCAGGCTTGATCGCGTTTGTTGTGGGGATGATGTCGTTTATGAGGGCGCCACAAAGGTTCTTAATAGCCTGAGCTGCAGAGACGCAGAGGGCACAGAGAATAACATTGAGGAGGGACAGCGTCAAATCGTGCTCAATTTTCTGACACCTACTCGTCTTGTATTGAATGAAAAGCTGATGGCAGCACCTGATTTCCAGACGATTTTCCGCACGCTGCTGCGGCGTCTTTCAATGCTGAGCTATTTCCACTGCGGCAAGGAATTGGATCTTGACTACAAAGGATTGATCGAACTGGCGGGATCTGTTGTGACAACCGAACGCAACATTCACTGGTGGGACTGGGAGCGCTATTCCAGCCGTCAGGATGAGCGGATGAAGCTGGGTGGCTTTGTGGGGGAGATGGCTTTTACCGGAGATTTAGGCAAATTTATACCGTTTCTGCGCGCCGGGGAAATGGTCCATGTCGGCAAGGGGACAGGTTTTGGGCTGGGGTTGTATGTGATGGAGGAGAATGGCTGCAATCAGTTAGCCACTTCCTTGAGCAGTTCCGGGTGACGGTCAAGAAGGCGCAGCAGGGTGTCGGCTGCTTTGCCGGGCCGGGTTATTCCTCTTTCGTATTGGGAAAAAGCGCGGATTCCTCCTCCGAAAATTTCACCGGCACGTTTCTGGGTAAGCTTCAGGCGCTTGCGAACTTTACGGATTGCAGCAGGGGGCAGTGGTTCGGAGTCAACTTGGGCTCGGAAGGCTTTGACTGTTTCCAGGTAATATTCTGTCTCGCTAGTGCTAAAGATTCCGTCCCCACAACTGGAGCAGTATTTACCCGGCATTTGGATGTTGATGCTTTTGCCCAGATATTCACAGGTTTCTTCCCGAACTTCCGGAACAAGGGTTCCTTTGCCGCAGAGGGGGCATTTCATGATTCTATCTCCTTTTGAACGACACAACCAGCAGGTTGCGCTCAGGTATGATGGTAAGTTTCAGGTACAGCGGTGTTCCCTGGAACAAGGGGCGGTAGACATCCTGCCAGCTTGTATGATCGGCGTAGCTTGTCATGCTTTTGTAGAAATCGCGCATGGTAAGTGCTGCCAATACGGTAAACATATCGTCAACGGCCATGCCCAGAGTTGCCGCTCCTTTGCGGGCTACCGTAGTAAAAACTACGGATTCGGTGTTGGAGGCCAACCGGATGATCTCTTGCAGCGGAAAATGAGGCCGAAGTTTTTCCATGGATTGAAGAGTAACAAAGTATGTTAGTTTTGGCAATGTGTTTAGAGGGGAGACCTGGCCATAATTACCTCCTTTTAAAGTGCGCACGGAAATTTCATATCTGAACGGTGACGCTATGAGTTACCGGCGGATTTTTTTCAGACAGGCCGAAGCTCTGGCGCGAGTTGTGAGGGGAACGGATGCGGATTATCACCCGTTTTTGATGAGGTAATATGTTTTTTGTAGTCGCCTACGATATGCCGGATAACAAGCGCCGGACCAGACTTCTCAAGGCTATGAAAGGCTTTGGAGTTCATACGCAGTTCAGCCTGTTCGAATGCGAACTCGACGAAGGTGAGCTGGGACACATGTTAGCGGTTATTCACAAAATTATCAAACCGAGCGAGGACGCGGTAAAGGTTTATCGCCTTTGCCGAGATTGTGTGCATGCTGTACGAATTATCGGACTGGGAAGGGTTGCGGTAGAGCCAGAATGTGTGGTAATCTAACCGATTGCAAAATTCCGGGAAGGCGGCACTCCGCCCCGATTCTGAATCTGTTTGTTCATAAACGTCAAAAACGTAGATCAGGAGAATACATGAAGGTACTCATCTTAGGCGTCAACGGTTTTATCGGTAATGCCCTCACCCACCGCATCCTGACCACCACCGACTGGGAGGTTTTCGGACTGGACATGGCCTGCGACAAACTGGAGCGCTCGCTGGGTGATCCGCGCTTCCATTTTCTGGAGGGGGATATCACCATCAACAAGGAGTGGATCGAATACAACATCAAAAAGTGCGATGTCGTGCTGCCGCTGGTTGCCATCGCCACTCCGGTCACCTATGTCAAGGATCCCATCAGGGTGTTCGAACTGGATTTTGAAGAGAATCTCAAAATTATCCGTCTCTGCCACAAATACAAGAAGCGGGTCATATTCCCCTCCACCTCCGAAGTCTACGGCATGTCGCCTGATACGGAGTTCGACGAGGACAGTTCGCCACTGATGCTGGGGCCGATTGCCAAGGAGCGCTGGATCTACTCCTGCGCCAAGCAGATGCTCGACCGGGTCATTTACGCCTACGGCAACCATGAAGGGTTGAAGTTTACCCTCTTCCGTCCTTTCAACTGGATAGGTCCCAAACTGGACAGCATCCATACCGCCAAGGAAGGCAGTTCACGTGTACTGACCCAGTTTCTGTACGATATCCTGGCCGGTGAGCCGATCCAGCTGGTGGACGGCGGCAACCAGCGCCGCTCATTCACCTATATCGAGGACGGCATCGACTGCCTGATGAAAATCATTGCCAATGAAAATGGCTGCGCGGACGGCAAGATTTTCAACATCGGCAATCCGGCCAACGACCTCTCCATCAAGGAGCTGGCTTTTAAGCTGCGCGACATGGTGGCCGAGTTCCCGCTCTATCGCGACAAGGCCGAGAAGTGCATCATCAAGGAGATCAGCTCGGATACCTTCTACGGCAAGGGGTATCAGGACATGCTGACCCGTGTTCCATCGGTCAGACGTGCCAAGGAGTGCCTGGGGTGGGAGCCGGTCACAACCGCCGACGAAGCCCTGCGCAAGACGCTGGAGTTTTATCTGGTTGATGAGCGGGAGAAACTTTCCGAGTTCCTGTAGAAAATGAATAACACGGAGATACGGAGTACACGGAGAAATCCATATTCAAATGCGCTACCTTGAAACGGCATCACATAGTCAAAGGGGTCAGGACTCCTCCGTTTCTCTGTTTCTCTGTGTTTCAAGATCAACAGCCGGGTTTACCCTGATCGAAATTGCCGTGGTGCTGGCGCTGATCGGCATGGTGATGCTGCTGGTCATACCGCGATTGCCATCGTCCGAGAAGGAAAACCTGAAGATATCGGCCCGCACCCTGGCTTCGACCCTGCGCTATATGCAGGAGCGGGCTGCCACTTCCAGAACCGGTTATTATCTCAGCCTGGCGCCGGGAACGGACAGCGCCAGGATTTTTGAAATCGGTGGGGATGGCGGAGGCAAAGAGCCGGGCGACCCGCTGTTACAGAAAGCGCCCCTGAAAGAGGGTATCCAGGTTGCCGACGTTATCATTCCGCGCCTCGGCAAGGTAGTGGACGGCCAGCTGCGTCTGGACGTGGGCATGGGGGGGCTGAGAGATCTTGTGATCATTCATCTGCGTTCTCCTGCCGGGGATTTCTGGACGTTGATGGCATTCCCCGCCGGAGGCAAGGTCAAGGTCTACGAGGGCTATCTGGAGGAGCCGGCATGAGGGGCTTCACGCTGCTGGAAGTTATGGTGGCCCTGGCCATCATGGCCGGAGTCCTGTTGACGGTTCTGGGCGCGGTCAACTACCACCTCTCGATAGTCGCCGCTGAGCGCGACAGCACCACGCTGACCCTGCTGGCCCGCTCCCGCCTGGCAGAGATGGAGCTGGCTTCGGCTCTGGTAAAGGGAGAGGGAACTTTTGCGCCATTTCATCCGGATCTGAAATGGAAGGCGGAACTGTTGCCGGCCACCCTTCCCGGTCTGCAGAAATTGAGTCTCCGGGTACAGCGAGCAGGCGATAAACGGGAGGTGGTGCTTGTCCGCTATCTCCCGAAATAAAGGTTTCACGCTGCTGGAAGTCCTGATCGCCGTAGTGCTGCTGGGGATCCTGTCGGCTGCGCTTTACGGCAGCTATTTCGGAGTAGTTCGTGCCAGCCAAAGGGCTTCCGAGGGGGTCGAATCGCGGCGCGAGCTGTCTGCCACCCTGGACCTGATCCGCCGTGAGGTGGCTTCGGCCATGTCCGGCCGCAGTGACAAGAGATTACGCTTTGTTGTCGAGGATCGTGATAATTTCGGCGCTCCCTCATCTGTGCTGGAGTTGACGACTCTGGCCCCGCCGTCGCTTCAGATTCGCGCAGAATCCGGCATAGTGAATGTGCGCTACCGTATGGCGGAAAAAGATAATAAACGTATCTTGACACGCCAGGAGCGCGACCTGTTCTTCGAGAGCGGCACTGTCCCGGCCTATCCGCAAATGGAGCGGATCAGCGCCTTTCTGGTGGAATGCTACGACGGCACAAAGTGGGTCAGGAGCTGGGATACGGCCATAAACGGCGTCCTGCCCAGAAGTGTGCGGGTGACGGTCCGGGTCGATGAAGATGGCAAACCGGCCGACTATTCGATACTGTCCGCGCCGCGAGTGAGCGCTCAGTAATGCGGCTTCTGAAGGATAAATCCGGCTTTGCGCTGGTGCTGACACTGGTAATCACGGCCTTGATGGTGGCGCTGGCGGTCGAGATGATGCACCAGGTTTACGTGGACACTTCGCTCAGCCGCAGCTTCAGGGACGGTCAGCAGGCTTCGATCCTGGCTGAATCAGGCGCTACCGGCGCTGCAAAACTTTTACAGTTCGGGCTTTCCGGGCAGGGTTATACTTCGCTGACAGACAAATGGGCCACGCCGTTCAAACTGGATGACGAAATCGGTTCAATCGAAATAGCGGTCAGCGAGGAGAGCGGCAAGATCAACCTGAATGTTCTTGTGCAGCCGAACATGGAATTTGAACCGTTCACTCTGGCAATGCTGAAGCGGCTCGGCAAACGACTGGAGCTGCCGGATGAACTATGGGGCGCTCTGGCGGACTGGATCGACAGTGATGACCTGCCTCGCTCGGGTGGGGCTGAAAGCCCTTACTATCAAAACCTGAAACCAGGCTATGCTGCCAGAAACGGTAAATTGCTGACGCTGGCGGAACTGTCGCTGGTCAAGGGTTTTACTCCGGAAGTGCTAAGCAAGATCAGGCCCTTTGTCACGGTATTCTCTGATCAGGGCGGAATCAATATCAACACCGCCCCTAAAGAGGTGCTGGCCGCTCTGGATGATCGCATTGATGACCGCATGGCGGAGCGTATTCTGGAAGAGCGGCAGCTGAAGCCTTTTAAATCGCCAGCGGAACTTTCTCGGGTGGCCGGTCTGGAGGCCGTTTCGATAGGGCTTATCGGCCGGGTCACAGTCAAAGGCAGCCTGTTCAGGATTTCTTCCGTAGCCCGGGTAAAAGATGCCGGGCGGGCGGTCGAGGCTGTAGCAAGACTATCAGGGGGCGCGCCGGAATTTCTGTCCTGGCAGGAGTATTGAGATCAACCTATAAAGAGCAGTTCTCACAGAGGCACAGAGCTCTCAGAGTTATAACCATCGATATTGACAGGATAATTTAATTGAAAAGGTTCTGAATTCAGATCACCTTTTGGCTGAAACCCTTTTTGCCTGTAAATACAGTTTTCTCTGTGTCTGTGAACTCTGTGAGAGTAACGGCCGTTTTTGGATTATCGGCAGATCGAATACATAGCAGGCGGGATAGCGGTATCTTATGGAATATCTTATAATTAATGTCGAAGAAAAAGTGGTGACGTCCGCTCGCTTCGAGTTATCCAGGCGTTCAGCAATTTTGCTGGGAGCTGCTTCATTCGAGCTGGAGGACGGTGTGACACTGGCGGATGCCGCCCGGCAGATTGCAGGCGGCCTGAACGGTTCGCCGCGAGTGGTTCTCTGTCTGCCATCACATCTGTTTGCCCAGCGCCTGGTGGCGCTACCGCTGACGGATCTTCGCAAGGTGCGCGAAGTCATGCCGTCGCAGTTGCAGGGCGAAATCGCGCTGCCGGTGGAAGAGCTGGTTCTGGATGCGCTCCCGGCCGGAGAGGGGCATTTTCTGGCGCTGTGGGCCAGAAAAAGTGATATCAGCCATGCCGTCGATCTGTTTCGCGAGGCCGGAATCGAGCCGCAGGTGGTCAGCTGCCAGCTTTTCGCCTGGGGCTGTCTCCCCGGAATACCTGAAGAATGCGCCGTTTGTGACGGGAGCGCCCTGGCTCTGCTGGCCGGTGGCCGATTGACCTTCTTTCAGGCCTCGGATACGCCGTTGACGCCTCCCCGGATATCCGCCACCCTCTCAGCGCTGGAGCTGACAGGCAGCAGGCTTCCCGCCCGGCTGACTCTGGTTGGAACGGGAAGCGCAGCGCTGGCAGGGAGTGATGGACTCGTTTTGCCGGCTGAACAGCTTACTGTGCCGCCTGATACGGGCCACCTGTTTAAAAACGAGGCGACATTTCAGCAGCTGGCCGGGCTCTATGCGGTGGCAAAGGCCTCTCAGGCCGGAGCGCTGCCCGATTTTCGGCAGGGTGAGCTGGCCTGGACGGCCGGAGATGCACTGACACGCAGAAAACTTCTGATCACAGGGGTGCTGGCCGCGGTTTTCATTGTGCTGCTCTTTGTTTCAAAACTGCTTCAGTACAGTGCTGTAAATTCAGATATCAACTCGCTGAACAAATCCATTTCGGCCATCTACCGCGAGGTTTTTCCAACCAGGGCCAAAGCGGTTGACGAAGTTTCCGAAATCAGGGGTGAGATCAGAAAGCTGGCCGGAGCAGATACCAGCAGCGGTTTTCTGGATATACTCAAAAAACTTGCCGAAGCCAAAGGCACTACGATCAACGGTCTGTATGAAGCTGAGCTTGAAGGGCGCAGCCTGCGGATCAAAGGAGATGCCCGCTCCGCCCAGGCCGCCGGAGAGTTCAAGGCAGCGCTGGCCCCTTTCATGTCCAGCGCTGAACTGGGCGAAGTCAAGAGCCGTGCCGACGGAACGGTCTCCTTCAGCCTGACCGGAACACTCAAGGAGGCTGCCCGATGAGACTCTTCGAGATGATCCGCGATAACTGGAACAACATGGACAGCCGGACCCGCCTGTGGGCCGGATACGCCCTGATCGCCCTGCTGGCGGCTGCTCTGGGGTGGTCGGCACTGGCAGGAAAGGTGTCCCTGCTTGAAAAGAAGCGCAAAGCTCGTGAAGCTGTCGTAAAAGAACTGCTGCCGCTTAAAGTGGCCTACCTGTCCGCCAGAAAATCTTCCGATCAGCTGACCGGCCGGATGGCGTCCCTGCGGCCGGATGATACGCTGGCCAAGGTTGTTGAAGAAATCGGCATCAAGGGCAAAGGGCTTAAAATTTCTCCGCTCAAGGGTGACGAGCGGAGCGGGATCATCGAGGATGCGGCGGATGTGCGCGTTGAAGGGGTGACGATCAACGAGGCGATCAATCTGGTATATCGTCTGGAGAAGGGGAGCAGGCCTTTGCTGCTGAAGAAATGCAATCTGAAAATCCGTTTTGATGACCCTTCCCGTTGCGATTTGACTATGATCCTGGCTTTACTGAAACCTGCGCCGGGACCGGCAAAATGAGTAAAGGAATCTCGCCGGCTCGCGGAGCAGCTCTGCTGGCGGCAGCTGTACTGCTGTTTGCGCTGTTCGCCTACCTGCTCTTTCCGACGGGACGCATCGACACGGTCATCGCCCGGCTGCTTGAGCCGCAGGGGCTGACGCTTTCGCCGCCGGTTCACAAGACCATTCTGCCCGGGCTGGCCTGGGATAATCTGCTGCTGTCGTCAGGACAGGGCCCTCTGGTCAGCTGCGACCGTTTGCAGTTGCGGCCACTGCTGCTGCCGCTCCTGTTGGCGCGGGCGGTCATTTCGGGAAAGGCTGCCTTCGGCAGTGGCAAGATGGAGCTGGACTATGCCTTGAATGGCAGAGAGGCCCTGGATTTCACGGCAGATGACATCAAGCTGTCAGAGATCCCGTTTTTCAAGAGTGTTCTGGGGGCCACTTCCAGCGGGGTATTCTGGAGCAGGGGGAAACTGCTGCGTGATGCAAAAGGGCTTAATGGCGAGTTCAAGCTGGAGGTGCGGCAGCTGGGGTTTTCCGGAGTAAAGCTGGGCAGCTTCCCGCTTCCGGATGCCGAAGGTCTGAAAACCCAGGGCATGATCAGGGTCGTGGACGGTCAGGCCAGGCTGGAGAGTCTGACACTGGAAGGGGACGGCATATACATGCGGCTGTCGGGCGACCTGCCTTCAGGGGCCAACGCAGGTGTGACGCCGCTCAACATGACTCTGGAGATCATGCCGAAGGCCGAGTTTATCGAAAAACAGAAGCTGGTCTTTTTGCTTCTGGTCAAATTCATGACTTCTCCCGGCGTTTACAAACTGCCGATCAGGGGAACGCTGCTTAAACCGGTGATACTGTAATTTTCTGACAGACACTAAGGAGGTCCTGTGGCAATCAAACTTGGTGAACTGTTGCTGGACGAAAAACTGATTACCCCGGAGCAGCTTGACGAGGCTTTGAAAAGCCAGGTCATTTTTGGCATTAAACTGGGCAGCAGCCTGGTCGAGCTCGGTTTTATTACCGACGAGCAGCTCTGTACCTTTCTGAGCCGCAAGCTGGGTGTCCCGGCTGTCAGCCGCCGGGCGCTGTCGTCGGTCAGTCCGGAAGTCCTGGCAATTATTCCGGCTGAGCTGGCCGAGAAATACCGGGTAATTCCGCTGCGGGCCGAAGGAAAAAAGCTGGCGCTGGCCATGACCGACCCGACCGATTTCAAGGCCATTGATGAAGTCTCCTTTATTTCTGGGAAAGTCATCCATCCATATATTGCCCCGGACGTCAGCATTACAGCAGCGCTATCGAAGCTTTACCAGGTGCGCGGGGACATCCGCTATCTGCGGATCGAGGGGGAAATTGCCAACAAGCGCAAAAACGCCCCGATCAGGGAAACGGTTCAGAAGGCGGAGTCGATCCAGATTCCGATGGTGAGCGAAAGCGGTGAGCTGCTTAACATCGAGATTCCGATGGAATTTGAAGGTTTTGCAAGCATTCCCGACCATCAGAGTGTTGATTTTGCTTCTGCCGGAGGGATTGAGCGCTACACGGTGGACCAGCTCTCGATTGATTTCGCCTCTGCCAAAAGCCGTGACAAGATTGCGGATGTGTTTATCAAGTATCTGGGTCAGGAGTTTAACATCGGGGCGCTCTTCATTATACGCAACAACATGGCGGTCGGCTGGCGCGGAATTTCATCCGGCAATAGTATCGATGGATTCAGTAATTTCAGTATGTTGCTCAGCAAACCTTCCGTCATACGGGATGTGATTGACAGCCAGCGCTTTGCCATGGGCTCGCTGATTCAGACTCCCGAAAACGCCCAGATCCTCAAGGCTCTGGCTGTAAGCACCGGCACTCCGCTGCTGGTGCTCCCGATCGTGATGCTCAAAAAAGTTGTGGCGGCGGTCATAGTTTCGGCCGAAATGGATGCTCTGGGCAAACGTCTGCTGGAGTTGCAGAAGCTGGTCTACAAGGCTTCGCTGGCGTTCGAGATGCTGATTATCAAGAACAAGATCCTGATGACATGAAGATCGGTCTGCTGGGAGGCAGTTTCAACCCGATTCATAATGCCCATCTGGAAATTGCGGAGCAGGCCCGGCTTGCCTGTGCCCTTGAACGAGTGGTCTTTATCCCGGCCGCCGACCCGCCTCATAAAAAACTGGCCGGAGATGTTCCGTTTGGGCTGCGCTGCCGGATGGTAGAGCTGGCCATCGCCGCCCGCCCCGGTTATGAACTGTCCACTATCGAAGGGGAGCGCAGCGGCAAATCCTACTCGATAGATACGATACAGGCATTTCGGGTGATAGCCCCACAGGACGAGCTGTTCTTCATCATCGGCGGCGATTCATTCCTGGAGATCGGCCTCTGGCACCGCTATGCGGATATCTTCAGCTCATGCAGCCTGATCGTCCTGGAGCGTCCCGGCCATGAAATCGGTGATCCGCTTAAAGCTCTGCCGGATGCCGTCAGGATGGCGTTTTGTTTTGAAGGAGAAACGCGCAGACTGATTCATTCATCCGGTCACCTGGTTTGTTTTGTACAGGGCGCACCACGAAATGTTTCATCGACAGAAATCCGCCGGCTGGCCGCCGACGGAAAAAGCATCACTCATCTCGTCCCTCCGGACGTGGCAGCATACATCTCGCAGCAAAGGATCTATTCAGAATGACAGTAAAAAAGACCAAAACGGTTGAAAAAACCACCCTGACCGCCAGTGAGCGCGCCTTGAAATGCGCCGAACTGGCCTTTGACAAAAAAGCTTTTGATATCAGAGTGCGCGATATCTCCAGGGTTTCGTCGATTGCCGATTACATGGTGATCATCTCCGGCGCCTCGGACAAGCAGAATCAGGCCATTGCCGACAACATCCGCACCGGCCTCAAAAAGTTCGGCAAGGTGAACAACATTGAAGGCGCCACCGACGGCAAATGGATCGTCATGGACTACGGCGACGTGCTGGTACATGTATTCCACGACCAGCTCCGCCGTTATTATGATCTTGACGGTCTGTGGGGCATGGCTCCCGAGCTGGAACTGTCGGCGGAAATCAGGTCAGCCTGCAAGGAAACCGATTTTTGAAGCTGAAAGTGCTCTGGGTCGGTAAGAGCCGTGATCCCTGGGTCAAGGAAGCTGTTGACGAATACGCCGGGCGCATCCGGCGCTACATGCCGCTTGATCTGGTCGATATCCGTGACGAGAAGGGGGCTGAAGCCGAGGAGATGCGCCGCCGGGAATGCGAGCGGCTGGAGAAGCAGATTCCCCCCAACGCGACCTTGATTCTGCTGGATGAAAGGGGCGAGCAGATGGATTCGCCCGCGCTGGCTGCTTTTATCGGCAAGCAGCGTGACGCTGGAATCGGGGAACTTGTTTTTGTTGTCGGCGGCGCATACGGTTTCTCTGAAGAGTTCCGTCGGCGCGGCAAACTGCTGGCGCTCTCAAGGTTGACCTTTACCCATCAGATGGTGCGCCCCTTTCTGCTGGAGCAGATCTACCGGGCGTTTACAATATTGAATGGCGAACCGTACCATCATTAGAACCCAGAAACCTTTTGCTCTCACAAAGGCACAAAGTTCGCCAAGAAAACCAGGTTGTCATCGATAATCCTGAAACGGCAGTTCAACAACATGGAGACACAGAGAACACGGAAAAATAAAGGGCTTAAAATAATAACTCTGTAATCCTTTTGGGTGAATCATAAAACTCACTTTTCAGCTCATAACTCTCAGAATTTACTCTGTGTTCTCTCTGTTTCAAATGCTTTTTCCTGGATAATTTACCACAGTTTTCAGTGTGGTTTGACTTTATTAGACTTGTGTTCTTTGTGCCTTTGTGAGCTTTGTGAGAAAGGATATCTCGATGAAAAAACCGCTTCTGCTGATGATCCTCGACGGCTGGGGAATCAATCCCAACCCGGCCCACAACGCCGTTGCCCTGGCAAAAACACCCAATCTGACCCGTCTTTTGTCCGAGTACCCGCATACCCAGCTCCGTTGTTCCGGCATGGCGGTTGGCCTGCCGGAGGGCCAAATGGGCAACTCCGAGGTCGGTCATTTAAACATCGGCGCCGGACGGGTGGTCTATCAGGAGTTGACCCGTGTCACCAAATCGATTCTGGATGGCGACTTTTTCAGCAATCCGACCCTGCTGGAGTGCATTGCCAGGGTTAAAGCTTCCGGCGGCAGGCTGCATCTGGCCGGGCTGCTCTCGGATGGCGGGGTGCATTCCCACAACACCCATCTCTATGCCCTGCTGGAACTGGCCAGGCGCGAAGGGTTGACGGATGTTTTTGTCCACTGCCTGCTGGATGGGCGTGACACGCCCCCCCAGAGCGGAGCCGAATATCTGGCGCAGCTTGAGACAGAGATTGCGCGGATCGGCACCGGCAAAATCGCGACGGTGATGGGTCGCTATTACGCCATGGACCGCGACAACCGCTGGGAACGGGTAGAGCAGGCCTACAACGCCATAGTCTGCGGAGAAGGAGAACTCCGGGCCTCGGCCAAAGAGGCGATTGAGCAGAGCTACGCCGTCGGAGTGAATGACGAATTCATGCTGCCGGTCGTTGTAGCAGAAAACGCCACGGTCAGGGACGGCGACGGTTTCATCTTTTTCAACTTCCGCTCCGACCGGGCCCGCGAAATTACCCGTGCAATCGCTCTGGATGACTTCAGCGGGTTCGAGCGGCACTGTTGGCCCAAACTGGCCGATTACGTCTGCCTGACAGAATACGACGCCACCTTCGGCCTGTCGATCGCGTTCGGCTCCAGCGAGCTGACCAACATTCTGGGGGGAGTGTTGGCCGATTCCGGCCTGAAACAGCTGCGGATTGCCGAGACCGAGAAGTATGCTCATGTGACCTTTTTCTTCAACGGCGGAGTGGAGACCCCCTTTCCGGGAGAGGATCGCGCCCTGATTCCCTCGCCCAAGGAGGTGGCTACCTACGACCTGAAGCCGGAAATGAGCGCCTGGCTGGTGACCGATGAGTTGCTGAAGCGCCTTGATCAGGACCTGTACGATGTCGTCATCCTCAACTTCGCCAACTGTGACATGGTCGGGCATACCGGTGTCGAAGCGGCGGCCATCAAGGCGGTCGAAGCGGTGGATGCCTGTGCCGGACGGGTGGTTGCCAGGGTGCGGGAGCTTGGCGGCGCGGTGCTGATCACCGCCGATCATGGCAATGCCGAACAGATGCAGGACGAGAACGGCGAGCCGTTCACCGCCCACACTACCAATCCGGTCTGGCTGATTCTGGTGGACGACATCCGCAAGGAGACTGCACTCCGCGCAGGTGGGCGTCTGGCAGATATAGCGCCGACCATGCTGAAGATGCTGGGGTTGGAGCAGCCGAAAGAGATGAGCGGGGAGAGTCTGTTTTCATAGCGGAGAAGACAATTGCCATCACAAGCAGAGGCACATACCCTGATGCGCGCCTTCAATGCCGGCAGGTACGCTGAAGCGGCCCAACTGGCATTGGCAATGACGCGCGCTTATCCGGGTGAGGTTATTGGCTGGAAAGTGCTGGGTGTTGCTCTGCACCAGATGGGCAGGGCGGACGCCGCCGTGATACCGATGCAGCTGGCTGCCCAGCTTATGCCGGGTGATCCCGAAGTTCACAGCAATCTTGCAATCATGCTGAAGGAGCTGGGGCGTCTCACGGAGGCCGAGACCAGCTGCCGAACCGCGATTGCACTCAAACCGGACTCTGCCGAAGCTTACAATATTCTGGGAATCACATTGCAGGAGCTGGGGCGTCTGGAAGAAGCCGAAGCCGGTTTTCGGCAGGCGATCACGCTCAAGCCGGATTATCCCGAAGCTCACGGCAATCTCGGCCTGGCGCTGAAAGATCTGGGACGCCTGGAAGATGCCGAAGCCTTCTGTCGGCAGGCCATTGCGCTCAGGCCCGGTTTTGCGGCTGTATACAGCAATCTGGGAGTGACGCTGAACGAAGCGGGGCGGCTGAAGGAGGCCGAGGCCTGTTACCGGCAGGCCATTACGCTCAAACCGGACTTTGCCGAAGCATACTGCAATCTCGGGAAAACTCTGGCCGACATGGGGCGTATGGCGGAGGCCGTGACATGTTATCAACAGTCAACCGCACTCAAACCTGACAGTGCCGGGACTCACTTCAATCTTGGCATCACGCTGGAAAAGCTGGAGCGCCCGGATGAGGCTGAAGCCGCTTACCGGCGGGCAATTGCGCTTAAACCGGACTATCCCGCTGCTCATAACAACCTGGGTAATACGCTCAGTGAGCTGGGGCGTCTGACTGAGGCCGAGGCGAGTTACCGGCGCGCAATCGAGCTCAGACCTGAGTATGCCGATGCCTTCAGTAATCTGGGGGGGGCACTCAGGGAGCTGGGACGTCTGGAGGAGGCCGAGGGCTGCTACCGGCGGGCTGTCGCACTCAAGCCGGAAGTGCCGCATTTCTCGTATATGGCAGAACTGCTGCTGCCGAAAATCCTGCCATCAGGCGCTTCAATTGCCGCATGGCGTGACCGTTTCCGTTCCGGCATAAACCGGCTGGAAGCGCACGAACAGATGCTCTCTGATCCCGCTGGCAAACTCACTCCGCTCACATTCCACCTGGCCTACCACAATGAGGATGACAGGCCGATAATGACGGAACTCTGCCGCCTGTTCCGCAGTAAAGCCCCTGTGCTGAACTTTGTCGCTCCGCATCTGCCGGACTGGCAGGTACCTGTTGACCGGCGTATCAGGATCGGTTTCTGCTCGCAGCATCTGACGCATCACACCATCGGCAAATTGTATCAAGGTCTGCTGCAAAAGATGGACAGGAGCCGCTTTGAGGTAACGCTTTTTCATACTCATGAAGCAAAAAATGACCTGTTCCGGGACGCACTGAACAAGTTTGCAGACAAGGGCGTGCAGCTGCCGCCGGAACTCCTGAAACAACAGCAGGCCATGGCAGAGGAACGGCTGGATGTGCTGTTTTATCCCGATATCGGCATGTCTTCCGCGACATATTTTCTGGCGTATGCGCGGTTGGCGCCGGTACAGGTTGTGAGCTGGGGGCACCCGGATACAACCGGCATTGATACTCTGGACTATTTCATTTCGTCGTCGCAGATAGAACCTGATGATGCTGATGAGCAATATTCGGAGCGCCTGATCCGTTTCAGCCGCCTGCCCTGTTTCTATCAGCCGCCTGCCCTGCCACGGCAGATACCTGATCGTGCTGCCCTGGGCCTGCCTGAAAGCGGTACACTGTACGGCTGCCCGCAAAGTCTCTTTAAAATTCATCCCGATTTTGACGCCGTGCTGGCAGAAATAGCCGAGGGCGATCCGACCGGGCATATCGTGATGATTGAGGGAAGTGTGCCATCCTGGACGGAGCTGCTTAAAAAACGCTGGGCTGACACATATCCTCTCCTGAACGAGCGGGTTCTGTTCCTGCCAAGGCAGCCAACGGAAGGTTTCATGGCGCTTCTGGCGCACTTTGACCTGCTGCTTGATCCGGTGCATTTCGGCTCCGGCAATACGCTCTATGAAGCGATGGCTTACGGCACACCGATTGTCACCTGGCCCGGTCGTTTCATGCGCGGGCGCATTGTGGCGGGAGCGTACAGGCAAATGGGGCTTGATGGCGCTCCAGTGGCCACCAGTATGGCAGATTACGCGCCGTTGGCACTGGCGCTGGGTCGCGATCATGAACAGCGCATGCGACTCAGGCAGAAACTGCAGGCTGCCAGCGGCAGGCTGTTTTCGGACATGGGCGCGGTGCATGAGTTTGAACAGTTTTTCATCGCTGCCGTTGATACTGCCGGTCGGGGGGAAAAGCTGGCGGCCGGGTGGCAGCCAGATAATAATCCTGGAAACGGCTGTTCGAATAACACAGAGCAACGGAGCAACTGAGAAGTCGAGAGCTTACATGAAAAATTGCATTTTCCGATAAGGTGAGTCTCAAAAAGGGCTTTCAGGATAGCGTTTCCCTGTTTTTCTCCGTTGCTCCGTTGCTCTGTGTTTCAAATGCATTTTTTTGATATGGTTCGATCAAGAGGATGAAAATGACCGAAAAGCCCGTATCAGCGCGTTGTCCCGTCTGCGGTTATCATGTGGCTGTTCCCTTTTTTTTCGGCGGCGCTCAGCCCCTGGCCACCCTGGGCTGGCCGTCTTCGGAAGCGGAAGCGCGAGGCATGGAAAAGCTGCCGCTTGATTTTGTGCAGTGCCCGTCCTGCACACATGTCTACAACAGGTCATTTTCATACGGCTCTGTTCCCTACCAGGAAAATCCGAACCTGATGTTCAATAATGGTCGGTTCTGGAAGAATCATCTGGCTGAAATAAAGCGAATCCTGTCACAGGTTCTGACCAGCGATCCCACCGTGATTGAAGTTGGCTGCGGAGAGGGGCATTTTATCCACGATCTGGCAGAAAGCATTCCAAAAGGGCGCTTTATCGGCTTCGACCCGAATGCCCGTAATAAAGCCGATCAGAGTATCGAGTTCTACCCGAGGCTGTTCAAGCCGTTTGAAGATATTGCCACATTCGCGCCGGATGTACTGATAGTGCGGCATGTGCTGGAACATGTCACCGAATTGGCGGGACTATTGGAACCGCTGGCATGGAGCGCCTCTCAACAGGGCAAGCCGTGCTACCTGTTTGCGGAAGTGCCGTGTATCGACCGCATATTTGAAACCGGACGGCTCTCGGATTTTTACTACGAACATGTCTCCCACTTCACGTCCGGATCGTTTCAGACCTTGCTGCAACGCATGGGTGAAGTGAAAACTATCGGCCACGGCTATGGCGATGAAGTGATTTACGGGCTGGTGCGCCTGGATATCCCGGAGACAATGAAATCCGTCGCCAGTCAGGCCAGCGCTTTTTGCCGTTCTGCCGGCATATCTTTGGAGACGATTTCCCGCCAGCTTTCAGATTTGCATCTCAGCGGTCTCAGTGTGGCCATCTGGGGGGGCACCGGCAAATCAGCCGCATTCATGCATCACTTTGGAGTTGATGCCGGACGTTTCCCGTTGGTAGTGGATTCAGACCCCGCAAAAGCCGGAACGTATGTTCCCGGCACCGGCCAGAAAATCGAGTTTCGTGATGTACTGAAGGAAAAGCCGGTGGACGTGATCATCATCCCTTGTCATTGGCGGCTCCGCGACATTATTGCCGAGATGAAGAGCGAAGGAATCGCGGCAGGCAAGGTACTGATTGAGCAGGATGGGCATCTGCTTGAGCCGGGCTGAAATCGTTACACAGAAACCGGCATGGACTTCGCGAGCATTTGTTGATAACCTGCATCATCACACCACAACAAGGACCAGACCATGAAAATCGCAAAGATACCGGCAACAAACCAGCAGTTCACCATCGGCAAGATCGTCTGTCTGGCGCGCAACTATGCCGAACATGCCAAAGAGCTGGGCAACGAGACCCCGGCCGCACCGGTGCTGTTCATGAAACCGGCTTCCTCGGTCATCGGTGATGGCGAGGCGGTGCGGATACCGGCTTACTCGCAGGAGTGCCATTACGAGGTCGAACTGGCGGTGCTGATCGGCAAAAAAGCGCGGAATGTGACGGCAGAGCAGGCGCAGGAGTACATCGCCGGCTACGGAGTCGGAATTGATATGACGCTGCGGGATGTGCAGAACGGCTTGAAGGCAAAAGGGCTGCCCTGGGAGATCGCCAAAGGTTTTGATACCTCCTGCCCGCTCTCCGATTTTGTCCCGGCAGCGGCGGTGCCGGATCCTCACAACTTGCGTCTCAAACTGGCGGTCAACGGCGAAGGGCGTCAGGATGGCTGTTCCTCCGACATGATCCACCGTGTGCCGCAGATTATTGCCCACATCTCGTCCATTTTCACTCTGGAGCCGGGCGATATCATTCTGACCGGCACACCGGCCGGAGTCGGCAAAGTCGGCGCCGGAGACGTCATGAGCGCCGAGATTGTAACAGTTGGGCGATTGACAATACCGGTCGCGTAACCCATCAGGAAATATGCGCAGCAATCACTTCAAACATAAAAAGCGCTTTCCCAGAATCATGCGCATGCTGAAACGGATGCGCCCGCTGGAACTGCCTGTTACTCACCGGCATAATAATGTCGAGCTCTACCATAGCGGAAGGCAGTTTTTTGAGGCGCTTTTTGAGGCTGTGCGCTCGGCAGAACAGACCATCCTGCTGGAATATTACATCATCCAGAATGACCGGATCGGCAAAAGCCTGGCTAGTGAGCTGGCGGCAGCGGTTGGGCGGGGAGTGTCGGTCAGGCTGATCTACGATTACATCGGCTGTATTGATACGCCCGCCTCCTATTTCAAAGCGCTTGCCAAAGATGGAGTCAAGCTGCTGCCCTTCAATGTCCCTTCTTTCAGACGCGGAGTCTACTGGTTCGACAAGCGTGACCATCGCAAGATGACCATTATCGACGGCACGCTGGCCTTTCTGGGGGGCTTCAACATCGGTGACGAGTACGCCGGCTGTGTGGCCGACCTGCTGAGTTTCCGGGATCTGGGTTTCAGTATCCGGGGTGAAGCGGTCGGCGAACTGGAGACGATATTCCACGAAGCCTGGAACAGTGAGCAGGATGAAAATGCTGCGCCGGTGAAGCCGGAGCGGCTGCGGCAGCAAGGTCTGAAGATCGGAGATGCGGCAGTTAATATTATCAGCGGCGGTCCCCGTCAGCGGCGCTCCTTTATTCGCGAGGCGTTTCAGGTCAATATCGCCTCCGCAGCAGAAGAGATCCTGATTGCCACACCCTACTTCGTACCGGGCCCACGCATCATCCGCTCCCTGCTGCGTGCTGTACGCCGGGGTGTGCTGGTCAGATTGCTGCTGCCGGCCCGCAGCGATGTCCCGATCATGCTGCTGCTTGCCCGCAGCTCCTACGCCACGCTGCTCAGGGGCGGGGTCGAGATATTCGAGATGGAGCGTGAAATCCTGCATGCCAAGGTTATGTTGATCGATGCCGAGCGGACGGTCATCGGCTCTGCCAACCTCGATCAGCGCAGCTTCCATCGCAATTTCGAGATCAACTGCCTGGTGGATAACGTCGAATTCGGCGGGCAGATCAGGGAGCTGATGCTGGAGGAGATTGACGGCTCCCGGCAGGTGGAGCTGGATATCCACGAGCAGCGCGGTTTTCTGATTCGTTTTTTGGAGAGAATAGTCAGACTGTTCGGTTTCTTCCTATGATTCCATTCCGCATTCAAGCGGCACCTTCGTTGCTGCGTCGTCAGCTCCTAAACGTACTAATCATGTACGCCCGCGTCGCTTCCTCCTTGCTGCCTTGGTGTCATCTTGAATGCACAATGGAATAGCATCCAGCGCAGCCAGAGTTTTACTGCGATTTGCGCCATAAATGCCGCCGGTCGGCTCTGAAAAAAAGGCGTCAGGCGACTCTGATAGAATTCCAGCCAATGCGTCTTTACGGCTCCCGGTTTTTCACCGGCTCGGAAGGAGTGCCGGACATCCAGCCAGAAGAATAGCTGCCAGGCGTTGCCGGCAACGTGATAACCGGTGGTTTGCCAGAAGATGCGCCGCCAGGCGGGGTCTTGGTCATTAATCAGCCTGTTGATTCCCACCAGTAGCGGCTGAAGCAGCAGGCGGCCGGTGTCGCTGTGGCACTTGTAAAGGCCGGGCAGCGCCTGAAAAAACTCAGCCCACTCCGCCACTACGCTGTTGACGATG
The DNA here is from genome assembly GCA_016219145.1 of Deltaproteobacteria bacterium. Lineage (GTDB taxonomy): Bacteria > Desulfobacterota > Desulfuromonadia > Geobacterales > Pseudopelobacteraceae > JACRCG01. The sequence continues at coordinate 24,890 of JACRCG010000275.1, forward strand.
ATGGCATTCAGTACCTGCCGCTCCAGCAGCCCTTCCCTTTCAAAGCGTCTGGCGGAGGTGCTGATGGTGGACGGCAGCAGCAGCCAATCTACTCTGGTGGCCAGCGTTTCAACCAGCCGGATATCCTCCAGAAACGGGAGCGACTGATCTAATCCACCTGCAAGCCAAAGCGCGGCACGGTTCAGCAGGAAACCCTGGTCACCGCGGATACAGTCGTTGCGCGGCAAACGCGCCTTGGCCTCGTAATAGAACCATGAAAGCGCCGGGGATAGTTCGGATCGGAGAAACTGCAGGGCGAAGCGGGCCGCAAAAAGCTGCGCGCCGGATTCAATCCGGCTTTGGTAGAGGGAAAATGCCTTGCAGAGAGCATCGCACTCGTCAAAACGGGAATCGGCGTGCAGGAACAGCAGCAGCTCGGCCGTCGCAAGCGCTGCTCCGGCGTTCATCTGTATTCCCCGGCCTCTGCGAGTCTGAATCAGACTGACCGGAAAGCGGCATTTGACGGCAAGTTCCGCAACGATCTGCTGCGAGCTGTCGCTGGACCCGCCGTCACA
>JACRCG010000265.1 GCA_016219145.1 Deltaproteobacteria bacterium
AAGAGGCCATTCGCGAGAAGACCTTCCGTGAGGACCTGTTCTACCGGCTCAATGTGGTCCGTCTGGAGATTCCTTCCCTGCAGCAGCGCAGTGAAGATGTGCCGATGCTGGTGGAGCACTTTGCACGGCTGTTCAATCCCCGGGCAAGAGTGTCAGCGGAGGCCATGCGTCTGCTGCAAAACCACAGCTGGCCGGGAAACATCCGAGAACTGGCCAACGTCATGCGGCGTGCCGTGGTCATGTGCCCCGACGAAACCATTCTGCCCGGCCACCTGAACAACCGGTTTCACTCTGCATCCCCGACGACGTTGACTTCATCGCCGCGGGCGATCAACGGGGCGGCCGGGTTGCTGCAGTTGCTCGAGGCGTTCCGGGATCAGTTGCCCGGTAACGATGTCTTCGGCAGTTCCGCTCCGGAAGAGATAGAACGTACGCTCAGCGCGTTGCGAGACATCGAGGGGGCACTGCTTGCGGTTATGCGTGAAAAGGGATGGGCAGAGTCTGCCCGCCTCGGACTCAGGGAATCCGAGGAAGAGGCTGTCAGAAATGCCCTGGAGCTTTGCAAGTGGAACATCACTGAATCAGCCAGGATTCTTGGTGTCGGCAGGAACACGCTTTACAGAAAAATCGAATTGTTCAATTTGACACGACGAAGTTGAATCTACAGACGAGGCTTACGATGAAAGCGGTCATTCAGAGGGTAAAATCAGCCAGCGTAACCGTTGAGGAAAAGGTCGCCGGCCGGATCGGGCAGGGCATCATGGTGCTGTTGGGCATTGAGAAGGGTGATTCCGAGGCGCAGGCCGACTGGCTGGCGGAGAAAATTGCCGGACTGCGGATCTTCAGCGATCAGCAGGGGAAGATGAACCTCTCGGTGCTGGACATCGGCGGCGCTCTGCTGGTGGTTTCCCAGTTCACGCTGGCCGGCAACTGCTCGAAAGGCAAACGCCCCTCCTTCGATACCGCCGCACCACCGGAAGAGGGGCAGCGCCTCTACGAATATTTTGTCGGAGCGGCCAGGCGGCTCGGCCTGCCGGTTGAAACCGGCATCTTTCAGGCCGACATGCAGGTTGAGCTGGTCAACGACGGGCCGGTCACGTTCGTTCTGGAGAGATGATTCAGCTTTCCGTATCCGCATAAGCAAAGGGTCGCCCAGTCGGACGACCCTTTTTGCATGTGTAAATTATTTCGACTAAGTGACCGGGGTTTACCTGCTGGCCCGCTTGCGGCCGTAAGCTGCGAGGCCCAGGAAGCCGGCGCCCAGGAGGACCAGGGTCCCGGGTTCGGGTACCGGGTTTGGCGGGTCGTCGGGGATGTCGCCGATCCAGGTGCTCTCAAATCTTCCGAATGAGTCGAAGCCGGCGTTCTGGAGATGTGCCGCTGCATACAGCGGGCCGGGAGGCGTTCCGTAGTTGACGCAGGTGTCGTTGAACATGGCCGCGGTCAGTCCTGCCGCGGTGATCGAGTAGACGATATGGTCGGTTCCGTCGATCGGCCTGTTCGATCTCCATTGCATCAGTATGTCGAAATAACCGCCGACTCCGTCGGCTTTATAGGCGTTGGAGGATAGCGAAATGCTCTCGGCGCCGAACTGTCCGGACACGAATGTGAAATTCAGGTTCGGCAGGAGACTTGTGTTGGAAAAGTTCAGGTAGATATCGTTGATCTTCTGGGGGTCGGTATTGGGCATGTCTACCATGTTGCCCTGGATATCCAGCGTGACGGTGTTGGCTCCCGCGTCGGTGATGTTGATGGTCAGCCATGGACCGGAACCATCCGGATTCACCGTGTTACTGAAAGTGGTGCCGAGATTGTAGGTATAACCGAAGGCAATAATAGGTAAAATCGACAGAAATGCTGTGGTCAGCATGATTTTTGTCAGCATCGATTTCATGTCTAGCCCTCCTCATAAGTGTTGGTGGTTTAAATAATGCATAAAGTGTGCAAAGTACGTAACATTTTTAAATTATTACGGTTGTTTTGACGTGTGAGCTGCTGGTCCAAGGTTTGTAAAGTATTCCGACGAAGCGGTGTGGGTGGAAGTGCACCCGCTTCGTCCTGCAGTTCCAGCCAGGGCTTCTGCACTGCCCCTGCGGCGCCAATGCTGTAGATCCGGTTTAAGGGTTCCGGAATGTCTGCCAAGGCTCGTATAGCAGGTGCCGTGGTTCTCATTAAGAATAAAGATTAATAATATCGGGTTCTTAATATTAATGCTGCGACAATTGGCAGGTAATTGATTGATATTTAGAGTATTTTAGTTAGTATTAGTTCTTGACAAAACACCGTTTCTTATGTTTTTTAATGTTTACATTAAGCTAGGGAGGAGCATTGCATGCTATCGAATATGAAGATCGGAACCCGCCTCATCATCGGCTTCACCCTGCTCTGCCTGTTCATTGCCGCACTGGCCGGGGTTGGGTACTGGGGCATAGACAGTATGCAGAGTGAACTTGATGCCCTTGCTGTCAAGGAGTCCAAGCTGGTCGAATACTCCCAGCGTACGCGTGCCAATATCCTGGGGCTGCGCCGCTACGAGAAGGATGTCTTCCTGAATATCGACTCACCGGAAAAAGTGGCGGAATACCGCAAGAAATTTGACGAGCAGCTGGAGCGCAGCAACAAGCGTCTCGATGCCATCGATAAACTTCTGGGTGAACTGCATGATCAGGCGGTTGCCGGCAAGGGCAAGGCCATCATCGTGGAAATACGGGGCGAGCTGGCTGCCTATGTCGCAGGCTTCGGCAAGGTGTATGACAGTATCAGGGCCGGTGAGCTGAAAACCTCCGGGGACGCCAATGCGGCGCTGGCGGTCTACAAAGCGCCGATCCACAAGCTGGAAACCAGGGTACAGGAATTCGCCGAGTCGATCGACAAGATGATGGAAGAGGGGCTCAAGGAGTCGGTCGTATTCGAGAAAAGGATCATTACGGTGCTGATCGGCCTGTCGCTGCTGGCGCTGATTCTGGCGGCCATCATCAGTGTCGTCATCATCGCTTCGATCAGGAGGCCGCTCAACGACCTCTATACTCGCATCTCCGATATCGCTCAGGGAGAAGGGGACCTGACCAAGCGAATGGATGTTTCCGGCCAGGACGAGATTGCCGAAATCAGCCGCATGTTCAACCGCTTCCTGGAAAAACTGCATGGGATCATCAGCATGATCTCCAATACCTCTACCCAGGTGGCGGCTGCTTCCTGCCAGCTGAATTCAACCGCCGAGCGGATTGCCACCGGAGCCGAGGAGGTCGCTGCCCAGGCTGGCACCGTTGCCACCGCAGGAGAAGAAATGTCCGCCACCTCCGGGGACATCGCCCAGAACTGCCAGATGGCTGCCGAAGGAGCCCAGCGGGCCTCCCAGTCGGCCAGCAACGGGGCCGAGGCGTACGATCTGGCGTGCAGCGAGTCGCCGGACATCATCGTAACCGATTACCAGATGCCCTTCATGACGGGGCTGGAGCTGATCGAGA
>JACRCG010000268.1 GCA_016219145.1 Deltaproteobacteria bacterium
CCTGCTTCAAGGGACTGCCATGTTCCAGGATCGAGCCTGTTGAAGGCTGTTGATCATTTACAAAAGTAACAAAGCGGCTCCAGGCAGAATGAGAGCTCGCGCCGACAGGCGCGGCAGGCGGCGCCGCCGGATGCGGCAGAGTCTGCCTGTGATGAGGAACGTTCAACTGCGGATCAATACTCTGTTGCCCGGAGCCCGGCCTTGCCCTCTGGCTTTCCCATGGCAGAGAAGGGGTATGCACCGATCCGGCCTCCAGTGCCTTGACTTTGTCAATCAGATCCTGAATCGGGATGACCGGAGCCAGCAGTGCCATCTTCAATAGTGCCATCTCCAGCAGCAGTCGCGGAAAACTGGCATGCGCCATTTCAGAATCAGCCTTGATCAGCAGAGTTAACCGGCGGTGAATATCCTGTGCTGTGACGTTTCCGGCCTGTTTGCGCAATTCATCCAGTTCTGCAGCGGCCAGATCAAGGATTTCTTCCGGCTTGCCGACCGAACGGACCACCAGCAGATTGCGAAAATGCTCGATCAGCTCCTGGCAAAACTGACGCATGTTATAACCAATCAGATCAACTCGTTTGACACAATCAAGCACAACCTGGGTATCACCGCAGAATACGGCTGCCGAAATTTCGGACAGCAGGCGGCGGTCCACAGTGCCCAGCAACGCCGCAACATCCTCGTCACAGACATTGTTTCCGCAATATGCCAGCACCTGATCAAGAGCGGTCAGGGAGTCGCGCATGCTGCCGTCCCCTTTGCGCGCTATCAGCGCCAGGGAGGAATCGCTCACTGCAACGGCTTCCCGGTCTGAAATATCCCGCAGACGGGCGACTATCTTTGGCAGCGTGACCCGCTTGAAATCGAAACGCTGGCAGCGTGAAAGGATGGTTACCGGCAGTTTATGCGGCTCGGTTGTGGCAAAGATGAATTTGACATGCTCGGGCGGCTCTTCCAGTGTCTTCAAAAGGGCGTTGAAGGCATTAGTGGAAAGCATGTGGACTTCGTCGATGATAATGATGCGGTAACGGCTGTGTGATGGGAGATACTTGATGTTGTCGCGCAGGTCGCGGACATCGTCCACGCCATTGTTTGATGCTCCGTCGATCTCGAAAACGTCGGTCGATGTGCCTTTGGTTATTTCGAGACAGAGATGGCAGGCGTTGCAGGGTTCGTGGGTAACCCCTTTTTCACAGTTTAAGGTCTTGGCAAGAATGCGGGCCGTACTGGTCTTGCCGACGCCGCGGGCACCGGTAAAAAGGAAGGCATGCGCCACCCGGCCGGAATCTATGGCATTCTGAAGGGTGCGGCTGACATGTTCCTGGCCGGTAAGCTCGGAAAATGTCTGGGGGCGGTACTTCCTTGCCAGGACTTCATAGTGCGTGCCGTCGGACAAGAGATTGAACCTCACAGGTATACTGTCACTCCGCACATCAGGCGGCAACAGCGTTCCGTTCAGGAAAAGCGGGGGGTGGAGTGCATCCGGAAATTCCGGATGGGGTGCATGAAGCTTCCTTGAGAACATCAAGGCGGGCATGACTTGCAAACGCAGATGATAGCCGGGTTTACCCGCGGCACACGACTAGAACCGCTGCCGTTGCTTCCTTCCGGACCTGGCGGAGTTCACGGCCTGCCGTTGCGCAGGACCCGGCTATCATCTGCGCCTGCAAATCCGCAGATGACCCGACAGCACGCTGCCGGCACACCTTGAGAGAATAAACAGAAGCTCGATTTACCCAGGCCGAAACATGTAGCACAGAAATGGATTTGTGTCATCAGAGAAATTGACAGGCAGCTCCGGATGACCGGGATCCGTGTATAGTGCTTGAAAAAACTGCCGGCCCCGGCCTCAGGCGATCGTGTGGCGGATATCCTTCCCCTTGACCATGAAAATCACCATCTCGGCGATGTTGGTGGCGTGGTCGGCGATCCGCTCCAGAGATTTCGAGATATAATTGAGCTTCATGGCGCGCGAGATGGTGGATGGGTCTTCGATCATAAAGCTCAGCAGCTCCCGTTGTATCTGTATGTTCAGATCATCTACAAAGCTGTCGTCCTTGCAGACCTTGATGGCCAGATCGGAGTCACCCCGAACAAATGCGTCCAGGGCTTCCTTTACCATCACCTCGGCCCAGTGTGCCATACGGGGAATATCGATATACGGCTTCAGCGGGGGCTCTTCGTTGAGTTCGCGAGCCCGCTTGGCGATGTTGGCACACTGGTCACCCATGCGCTCCAGATCGGTAACAATCTTCAGCGCAATTGTAATAAAGCGCAGATCGCGGGCAGCAGGTTGACGCAGAGCCAACAGTTCCAGACAGCGCTCGTCGATAGATACCTCGGCTGCGTTTATCTCATGATCCAGAGCAATTGTGCGCTCGGCCAGCGGTGTGTCCCGGTCTACAAGCGACTTGACCGAGTTGGCAATCATGAGTTCGACTTTTCCGCCCATGATCAGGATACTTTGTTTCAATTCATTCAGCTCGATATCAAATGCCGTACTGATGTGTTCGCGCTCCATTATTTCTCCTTCAAAGAACCGCCTGTTAACCGAATCTTCCGGTGATGTAGTCTTCTGTCTGCTTCTTCTCCGGGTTGGTAAAAATCTTGCGGGTACCACCGGCCTCAATCAGCTCTCCCAGATAAAAGAAGGCGGTAACATCCGATACTCGCGCCGCCTGCTGCATATTGTGGGTCACTATTACGATAGTATACTTGCTTTTGAGCTCTTCTATCAACTCTTCTATCTTGAGCGTCGAAATAGGATCAAGCGCCGAGCAGGGTTCATCCATCAGGATGATCTCGGGATTGACCGCAATTGCGCGGGCAATGCAGATACGCTGGGCCTGACCGCCGGAAAGTCCCAGGGCCGAATCATTCAAACGGTCCTTGACTTCGTTCCAGATTGCGGCGCTTTTGAGACTGCGCTCAACCGCCTCGTCCAGGGTAGCCTTGTCATTGATACCGGCAATACGCAAGCCGTAGACAATATTCTCGTAAATCGACTTTGGAAATGGATTGGACTGCTGGAATACCATGCCGATTCTGCGCCGCAGCGAAATGACATCAGTAGCGGGTTCATTAACCTCAACCCCATTGAAGCGGATACTTCCTTCGATCCTGGCACTCTCCACCAGATCGTTCATACGGTTAAAGCAGCGCAGCAGCGTTGATTTGCCGCAGCCGGACGGTCCGATAAAGGCGGTCACCTGGTGGCGGGCCATGTCAAGGGTGATGTTCTTGAGTGCATGGGCATCGCCATAGTGAAGGTTGAGATTGGATACTGTCAGAATAGGTTGTTCCTGAGATTTTGACATATAATTCCTTTAAATCTGAACATTACCACGGAGACACGGAGACACGGAGAGAGTCAAAAACAAAAAGACTTATGGTTTAAACCCAAAGGCCTATATTTTTTAATTTTGGTTCTCTCCGTGTCTCCGTGCCTCCGTGGTGAATTTAGTTTTTAAAACGTTGAAGTCGTGTATTTGCTGCGCATCCGGTTGCGCAGGTAAATAGCGGTACTGCTGGCCAGGACAACGATTGCCAAAAGCAGCATGGTGGTGACAAAAACCATCGGTTTAGCGGCCTCTACGTTCGGCGACTGAAAGCCGACATCATAGATATGGAACCCCAGGTGCATGAATTTGCGATCCATATGGAAAAACGGAAAATTCGCGTCAAATGGAAGCGTCGGCGCCAGCTTGACCACTCCGACAATCATCAACGGCGCAACTTCGCCCGCCGCACGCGCCATGGAGAGGATCAGGCCGGTCATGATTCCGGGGGTCGCCATCGGGAGCAGAATTTTCGTCAAGGTCTGGAACCTGGTGGCCCCGAGCGCCAGCGACCCTTCGCGAATCCCTTTGGGAATCGAGGCCAGCGACTCCTCGGTGGCAACAATGACCACCGGTACGGTCAACAGCGCCAGCGTCAGGCTCGACCAGAGGATGCCGCCGGTACCAAAGGTCGGCGTCGGCAGTCGCTCCGGAAAGAACAGACTATCAATACTGCCCCCGATGCCGTAGACGAAGAAGCCCAGACCGAAGACGCCATAAACTATCGAAGGAACTCCGGCCAGGTTGTTGACGGCAATGCGCACCATGCGTGTCATCAGGCCGTCCCGTGCATATTCGCGCAGATAGATGGCAGCGATAACGCCGAAAGGAAGCGAGAAGACACTCATCAGAAGCACCATCATGACCGTGCCGAAGATGGCCGGGAAAAGCCCCCCTTCAGTATTGGATTCCCGCGGGTCATCCAGCAGCAGTTCTCTGACACGCTCAAGATAAGCCCCGCACTTGGCGAAAAATGTCATGCTGTTGGGGCGCTGCAAGGCGACTATCTCAATCAGGGATATATCCTTGCCGCCGCCGGTGACATCGCTGAACTGCGCGGTAATCCGGCCAATTTCAGCCTGGGTTGCAGTGGCCTGTTCGTTCAGGCGGGTGAATTCCGTCATGGCTTTTCCCCGGACAGCGTTCAACTCTGCTATTTCAGACGTACTCTTTTCCTTGCCGCCGTATTCCAGTTTCTGAAGTTTCAACCTGAGACGCTCGGCCGTATGGTTCAGATCAGACATCTGTTTTTTGATTTTTCCGGTATCATCCAGCTTGTCTGCAACCAGCCTGCGAGCCTGTTGCAGTTGTTCATATGGTGAGGCAGCGCTCAGACTGAGCCCTTCCGCCGTGACTCCCTTTAAAAAACCGAAATAGTTGCCATGCTCGCGCCGCTCCAGCAGTACCGCATCAGCCGGAGTAGAGCGGGAAACTATATCCTTCTCGTCGATCCAGCGGAAATCCTGTCCGAATACGTCGCGATTACCGACTTTAACTTGAAAACGCCGAATTCCGCTGATCGGATTTTTCTCCTGCTGCATTACCTGTCCGAGCGCAAAGGAACCGTCTTTCAGGTCAAACCTGACCAGCGCTGCCGGCCAGAAATACCCCAGGCCGTTCGTCATGACCACTCCAACCAGCGTCAGGCTCATGACCAGTATGACAGCCAGGGCAGCGCCGGTTGCCAGCACATAGGGTTCACCTGTTTTCCAGAACAGTTTCATATTTATAAAACCTTTTACCACGGAGGCACGGAGACACGGAGAAAGTCAAAAACAAAAGATGTATGGATTAAAACCCAAAGGCATTAAGTTTTGATCCTGGTTTTCTCCGTGGCTCCGTGCCTCCGTGGTGGATTTTAATATCGTCCGTACTTCTTGCGGAACCTCTGGCGCAGAGCCTCGGCCACGGTGTTGATGATAAAAGTGAAAACGAACAACAGTACCGCTGACAGGAACAGTACGCGGTAGAGCGAGCTGTTCATGGGAGCTTCCGGTATCTCTACCGCAATGTTGGCTGACAGCGAGCGCAGGCCGTTAAACAGGCTCCAGCTCAAAATCGGGGTATTGCCGGTGGCCATCAACACAATCATGGTCTCGCCGATGGCGCGCCCGAATCCGATCATGACCGCCGAGAAAACTCCCGGCAGCGCCGAGGGGAGCACCACTCTCCAGGCGGTCTGCCAGCGGCTGGCGCCCAGAGCCAGCGAGGCTGCCGTCAGGTTGCGCGGCACGTTTGAAATGGCGTCTTCGGCAATGGTAAAGATGATCGGGATCACGGCAAAACCGAGTGCGATGGCAATAATGATGCTGTTGCGCTGATCGTAGCGGACGCCCAGTATGCTGAAAAGCCACTGTTTAAAGTCGCCGGCGAAAAGATTCGTCTCAGCCAGTCCGCTTAAAAGAAAAGCCAGGTAGATCCCCATGATCACCACCGGGACCATGGCGATGAATTCATGGCCTCTGGTTACCCGCTGAAGCAGAGACGCGGTCTTGGTCCGTTTCCAGAAGAAGATGGTGAACACGAGCATGCACGGCACTATTATAATGCTGAAAAAGACCGTCAGGACGCTCTTGTCGATCAAAGGAGCCAGCCAGAGTCCGGCCAGGAAACCGATCACCACCGAGGGGATGGCGGCCATGATCTCAACCACCGGTTTGACGCGCCCCTTAAGCTTCGGCGACATGAACTGGCTGGTATAAAGTGCCGCCAGCAGCGCCAGCGGTACCGCGAACAGCATCGCAAACAGCGTGGCCTTGATTGTGCCGAACACCAGTGGCACAAGACTCAGCTTGGGTTCGAAGTCGTCATTGGCGGCTGAGGACTGCCAGGCATATTCCGGATTGTCGTAGCCTTCATACCAGACTTTGCCGAACAGGGTGCCAAGCGAAATCTCAGGATGGGGAATATCCATTTTCCAGACCCTTAACGCCCCCTTGCTGTCCAACGCTGCCAAACTATTGCCTTTGGGTGACAGAGCGGCGTTGGTAATTGGTGCGTCAGACTTGATGGTCAGGAGGTTGCGCTCCGAGGTCATATGATCAACATGGATTTCTGCTGAATTGATCGAAAGCAGGGTTTTGTCGCGCGGCGAAGGTATGATGGACGATACGGCCCCATGATTTGGGCGCAGGGTGTGAATGCGGGTCAGGCGCCGGTCGTCGCCGCTGCCGGCCACTTTGACAGGAAACCAGGTGATGAGTGCCCCACCTGAATCGCCGACAGCAAGTGAGACATCGCCAAGTACTAGAGCCAGCGAGGTTATGGCCTGGCCGTTTTCAGATGCAGGCACGCTTTCCAGGAGCCGGGCCTGTCCCGGTTCAGAAATATCCCAGCGCAGTAGCCAGCCCTTGTCGGTGCCGGCATACAGATAATGCCCTTTTGAATCGACCGCCAAGGCGGACAGGCGACCCGGCAGCGGTTCTTTGATCTCACTGACGGCAGTGCTCCGCTTTTCATTGCCGAGCAGGTCCTTCTCAACCAGTTGATGGGTTATCCGCAGGAAATCTCCGCCCAGTTGGTCGATCCGCACCGCTCCCTTGCCTTCTATTATGCGGGCAATGGATTGCACGACACCACTGGCGGCTGCAAAAGAGATATCATCCTGAGCAGTGACAGCGTGACTGAGTGAAACTTTCCCTTCCGAAACACTGACAGCAGCCAGCGCAACCGTTACCGAACTGATTGCGCCGGAATCCCAAAGCAGATTGTAGGTTGACTTACCGATGTATTCAGCTGAAACGACGCGAACTGCGCCATTCGGAATCGCTGGCGCCTTGATGCTGGCGGACAGGGAGCCATCTGCAGCCTTCAAAAAGTGAAAGGCGCCGGTTTCGTCCAGAACAAAAACTCCCTGCTGGTTCTCTTCTGAACCTACCGCCAGAACCTTGCCGGTCAGTACGGCAGCAGGGAGCTTCAGTGTGGCCGAGATCTTTGCGGAGGGTGGATAGAACAGCGGCAGAGCGACCCGGGAGATCATTACTAGGATC
>JACRCG010000272.1 GCA_016219145.1 Deltaproteobacteria bacterium
TTCTTGCGAAGTCGGATAACCTGCTTGCGAATCTCGTACTGGGTCTTCTGGTCATGTTTTCTGGCATCGATCTTTTCCATGAAGAGACTGTACCACAAACATGAACTAAATGCATCTATTTAATTGCCGAGGTAATAAATTTGCGGTCGAACCGGGCTTGCAATTATCGGCTTGCTGGCTATAATAATGTCAGCAGTATTCTGCTGCTGATCAGCCGGTTTCCCAATCATCTTCAGGTTTCCTGAAAGAGGAATATGTCATCGTTTGAACCGATAAAACTCAGCATTGAAGGACAGAATCTCAGGAGCAAGCTCAGGTCCATCTCGATGGTTCTCTTTCTGTTCCCCTGCACGGTCATCTTTTACATTCTGTACGAGCACGATTTTTTCTCTGTTCCAGGCTCTAATCACCTTCTCATATTTCTTCTAGTTTTGATTATGGCTTTTGCCGGCTTGATAATTCTTCGGCGTGCCTTCAGCAAGTTCATTACTAAACTTGAAGATACAGGGCGACAGCTGGAAAAGCTTGACACTGAACTCAAGGTGGCCACTGCCAGCGGCCTCAAGGCCGAAGAGGCGCTTATTCCCCTCAAAAAGGCGATCGACATTATGCAGCTCGGTGTGACGATCACCGACAGGCATAAGAAGATAATCTACATGAATCTGGCCGACGCCCGCATGCATGGATATGACGTGGAGGAGCTACTGGGCAATGATGCACGGATACTGGCCCCCTCTTCGTTTCACAGGGAGATGGTCCCCGAAGATCTGGCCGACATGACCAGCTGGAGCCGTGAAAGCATCAACTGCCGCAAGGACGGCAGCCTGTTTCCTGTCCGTGTTACATCCGACACCGTCAAGGAGTTCAAGGATGATGCCTGGAACACTACCGCCATCGTGACGACTTGCGAGGATATCTCCGAACGAAAGCGCTCGGAGGGGATTCTGCGTCTGCGTCAGCGTGTTATCGAGTCCAGCAGCAACGGCATCATGGTGACCGACTGTTCGCTGCCCGACAATCCGATCATTTACGTCAATCCGGCCTTTGAACGCATTACCGGCTATACTTCCGAAGAGGTGCTGGGGATCAACATGCACTTTCTGCTGGGCGACGAGTATGACCAGAGCAAATTCATGGATATCTGCACGGCGTTGCACGAACTGCGTGAAGGGAACGCCGTGCTCCGGAACTACCGCAAGGATGGCCGCCTGTTCTGGAACAATCTGACAGTGTCTCCGGTGCATGATGAGGCCGGAGAGGTGACTCATTTTGTCTGGGAAATCACCGACGTCACCGACCGTGAGCGCCATGAAGAGCTTCTGGAGTACCAGGCCAACCATGATGCCCTGACCGGGCTTCCTAATCGCTATCTTCTGGAAGACAGGCTGAATCAGGCCTTAGCCAATGCGCGGCGGTACAACCTGATGGTGGCAGTTCTCTTCATTGATCTGGATAACTTCAAGTTTGTGAACGACAGTCTGGGGCATGCCCTGGGGGATCGACTTTTAATGATTGAAGCCGATCGCCTGCTGAACAGCATCCGTTCCGGAGATACGGTGGCCCGCTACGGCGGAGATGAATTCGTCGTTGTGCTCACCAATGTTGAGCGGAGCGAATATGCTGCGTTTGTGGCGCAAAATATCCAGGATCTGATTGCAATCCCGCTGGTTATCGACGAACACGAACTTGGGATTTCTTGCAGCATAGGAATCAGCCTGTATCCAACTGACGGTCATGACCTTGATTCTCTGCTGAAAAACGCCGATGCGGCCATGTATCGCGCCAAGGATCATGGCCGCAACTCCTACAAATTCTACACCCGGGAGATGAATGACAAGGTTGTGGAGCGCATGACAATTGAAAGATATCTGCGTAACGCCCTTAAATTGCAGGAATTGGAGGTTTATTACCAGCCGCAGGTAGATCTGGGCAGTGGCATGATAATCGGTGTGGAGGCGCTCTTGCGCTGGAAGAGCAGGGAGATGGGCCTGATCCTGCCGGACCGTTTTATTCCGCTGGCGGAGGAAACCGGGCTGATTGTCCCGATAGGTGAATGGGTTTTGAAAACCTGCTGCGAGCAGAACAAGGCCTGGCAGGATGCCGGTTTTCAGCCCCTGGTCATGTCGATCAATCTTTCGGCGCGACAGATTCATAAGCGGAATCTGACCGAAATGATTGACAGGATCTTGTCAGAATCCGGCCTGGAAGCCCGATTTCTGGAGCTGGAGATCGTCGAGAGCATGGTCATGCAGGACGTTGAGCATGCCGAGACAACCATGCGGCAGATGAAGGAGCGCGGTGTCATGCTTGCAATGGATGATTTCGGCACCGGCTACTCCAGCCTGAGCTATCTTAAGCGCTTCCCGTTCGACAAATTGAAAATAGACCTTTCATTCGTCAAGGAGATCATCCTCGATCATGAGAGTGCCGCCATAGTCAGGACTATTATTGCCATGGCGCACAGTCTGAATCTGAAGGTAATCGCGGAGGGGGTCGAAACGAAAGAACAGCTTGAGTATCTGCGCCTGCACGGCTGTGACGAGATCCAGGGCTATTATTTCAGCCAGGCTGTGTCGGCTGCTGATTTTGAGCAGTTGCTGATCGAGAACAGAAATTTATTCTAAAAACGGCAGTTACTCTCACAGAGCGCACAGAGACACGGAGAAAAACGCAAAAAGGGTTTCAGAAAATGGTGATCTAAATCTAGAACTTGTTTGATTGAATTATCCAGTTAACATTGATGGTTATAACTCTGAGAGCTCTGTGCCTCTGTGAGAACTGCTTTTTTCAGGATTACAGATTTCGCCGTTTGTTATTCAGTTCACCACCAGCTTACCATCAGCAATCCCGACACTCACCGTACCCCCCTCAGCCACCAGCCCACCTATGATGGCACGAGCCACACGCGTCTCAAGTTCGCGCTGCAAGTAGCGTTTAAGCGGCCTGGCGCCGTAAACCGGATCGTAGCCGGCCTTGGCGATAAAACCCAGAGCCTCTTCTGAAATATCAAGTAATATGCGCTGTTCCTTCAGGCGCTGCTTTAACTGCTCTGCCAGCAGGGCAGCAATACTCATGACCTCGTTCATATGCAAGGGCTTGAAGAGTACGATATCATCAACCCTGTTCAGAAATTCCGGCCTGAAGCAGCTTTTCAGCTCATTCATCACCGACTGGCGGGCCTCTTCCCGGATATCTCCATCCGGAGTGATTCCCTCCAGCAGATAGGGCGCTCCTACGTTGGAGGTCATGATGATAACCGTATTCTTGAAGCTGACAGTACGGCCGTGACTGTCGGTTACCCGGCCATCGTCCAGAATCTGCAGCAGGATGTTGAAGACATCCGGATGAGCCTTTTCGATCTCGTCAAACAGCAGTACGCAATATGGTTTGCGCCGCACCGCCTCGGTCAGCTGGCCTCCTTCATCGTAACCCACATATCCGGGAGGCGCTCCGATCAGGCGTGAGACGGCGAACTTCTCCATGTATTCCGACATGTCGATCCGCACCATGTTTTCTTCAGAGTCAAATAACGCCTCAGCCAGAGTGCGGGCCAGCTCCGTCTTGCCGACTCCGGTCGGCCCCAGAAATATGAACGAACCGATCGGGCGCCTGGGATCCTTGATGCCGGATCTTGCTCTCAGAACGGCATCCGCCACCAGCTGCACCGCCTCGTCCTGACCGATCACCCGTTGATGCAGAATATCCTCCAGACGCAACAGCTTTTCCCGCTCGCCTTCCACCAGTCTCGTGACCGGAATTCCGGTCCAATGGGCGACGATCTCGGCGATTTCGTCTTCTGTCACCTCTTCCCGCAGCAGTTTCTGGCCACCCTGTTTTTCGTTCAGGATTCCTTCCTCATTTTTCAGGGCGGTCTCCAGACCGGGCAGCTCGGAATATTTCAGTCTGGATGCCAGTTCCAGATTATAGGATCGCTCGGCCTGTTCAATATCACGGCGGGTTTTTTCAAGTTGTTCGCGCAACCCCTGGATGCGCTGGATGGCCAGCTTTTCCGTTTCGTAGCGGGCCCGCATTGTGCTGGACTGCTCACGGTCGCCAGCCAGGTCTCTGCGCAACACTTCCAGACGCTCCTTGCTGGCGGGATCCTTCTCCTTCTTGAGGGCCTGTTCCTCGATCTCCAGCTGCATGACTCGGCGGCTGATGGTGTCCAGTTCCGAAGGGAGCGAATCAATCTCGGTGCGCAGCATGGCACAGGCTTCATCCACCAGATCTATGGCCTTGTCGGGCAGAAAACGTTCGGTAATGTAGCGGTTTGAAAGCGTGGCGGCAGCTACCAGCGCATTATCCTGAATCTTGACACCGTGGTGCACCTCGAAACGTTCGCGCAGGCCGCGCAGGATCGACACCGTGTCCTCGACACTGGGCTGTTCAACCAGCACGGGCTGAAAGCGGCGCTCCAGCGCGGCATCCTTTTCGATATGCTGGCGATATTCATCCAGGGTGGTGGCCCCAATACAGTGCAATTCGCCTCTGGCCAGCATCGGTTTCAGCATGTTGCCGGCATCCATCGAACCTTCCGCTTTTCCGGCGCCGACGATGGTATGCAGCTCATCAATAAAAAGGATAATGCGTCCGGCGGCCTCTTTTACCTCGTTCAGCACCGCTTTCAAGCGCTCCTCGAACTCGCCGCGATATTTGGCCCCGGCCACCAGCGCCCCCATATCAAGCGCAAAGACGGTTTTATCTTTGAGCCCTTCCGGGACATCACCCCTCACAATGCGTTGGGCCAACCCTTCCACTATGGCCGTTTTACCCACCCCCGGCTCACCGATCAGGACCGGATTGTTCTTGGTTTTGCGGGAAAGCACCCGGATCACCCGCCGCACTTCCTCGTCTCGCCCGATGACCGGATCAAGTTTGTCGTTTCTGGCCATTTTGACCAGATCGCGGCCGTACTTCTCCAGCGCCTCATAGGTTGCCTCCGGGTTGGCGCTCTGCACCCGCTGACTGCCGCGCACGTCAGTCAGCGTCTTCAGAAAACGTTCGCGGTCAATGCCGACCTGTTTGAGAATCCGTCCGGAAGGAAACTTGTCCCCTTCGGCCAGCAGAGCTATCAGCAGATGTTCAACCGAGATGTATTCATCTTTCAAGCGTTTGGCTTCGTTCTCGGCCGCCACCATGATTCTGGAGAGCCGCTGCGAAATAAAAATTTTCCCCGGCTCTGCGCCCGGACCCGAAACACGCGCTTTACGATCCAGTTCGGACTCTATCTCTTTTTTAAGCATCTCCGGGCGGATGTCCATGCGCTGCAAGAGGCGCGGCACCAGGCCGTCAGGCTGGGTCAGGAGCGCCCAGAGCAGATGTTCGCCATCCACCTCGACATGTCCGTAGGTAACGGCCTTGTTCTGCGCTTCCGCAAAAGCTTCCTGTGATTTTTGAGTCAATCGGTTGAAATCCATTGTAAGCCCCTGTGTTTCGAGATGCCTTTGACTATGAGTTAAGCATTGAACGCGGGAAAGTCAAGCCGGACCTGGAAAAGCAGACTCTTAATTTATTTGCAAAACCATCCGGATGTGTGCTTAATTCACGGAAATCTCAATTTTAAAGGAGACCTTAATGTTGGGTAAACGTGCCTGTGGAGTTCTGCTGCATCCAACATCATTGCCTGGTGCAGGAGGTATCGGCTCACTTGGTTCCGATGCCAGGCGATTCATAGAGGTCATTTCAGAGATGGGAATGTCCTGCTGGCAAGTGCTTCCTCTTACTCCGCCGGCCTGCGGCAACTCTCCATATTCTGCATTTTCGGCTTTTGCCGGCAATCCGCTCCTGATTGATCTTGAGCAGCTTGTGGATCAGGGTGACCTCTCCGAGACAAGTTCCGGCGCTGTTTTTTTTGAGGACCATGTTGATTTCAATGCTGTCTCCGAAGCAAAGATGAAGCTGCTGCGGCAGGCCGGCACAGCGTTTCTGGCCGCCGCCGAGTCTCCCCGCAAAAGGGAGTTCTGGCACTTCTGCGATACGACTCCCTGGCTGCATGATTATGCCCTTTTTATGGCTGTCAAGCAGCATTACAACGGCAAGAGCTGGGATAAGTGGCCTAAAGATATTGCTTTGCTGACACCTCTGATGTTTGAAAAAGCGTCTGTAAACTTCGGTTCCGAGATCGGGGTCCAGAAATATATGCAGTGGCAGTTTTTCAGACAGTGGAAAGCATTGCGGCAGTATGCCAAAAGTCGAGGAATCGATATGATCGGCGATATTCCGATTTTTGTGGCCTACGATTCGGCTGATGTCTGGAGTCGTCGCGAATTGTTCCAGCTTGATCAGAAAGGAAAACCGGTTGAAGTGGCCGGAGTCCCGCCTGACTATTTCAGCAAAACCGGCCAGCTGTGGGGCAACCCGCTCTACAACTGGGAGCTGCTGGGGCGTGAGGACTACTCCTGGTGGATCGAGCGTTTCCGCAGCATGTTTGAGCTGTTCGACATCGTGCGCATCGACCATTTCCGCGGTTTCGAAGCTGCCTGGCATGTTCCGGCATCTCACCGGACAGCCCAGAAGGGGCAATGGGTCAAAGGGCCGGGGAAGGCGCTTTTCGACACTGTCTTTTCCCGTCTCGGCAATTTGCCGATCATTGCCGAAGATCTGGGGGTGATCACGCCCGAAGTTGAAGCTCTGCGCGACCGCTACAATTTTCCCGGTATGAAAATCCTGCAGTTTGCTTTTGATTCCGGCCCCGATAATCCCTATTTACCTCATAATCACGAAAAAAACGGAGTCGTGTATACCGGCACCCATGATAATGACACAACGGGCGGTTGGATCGACTCGCTTTCTGCTGCCCAGATATCAAGGATCAGTGAGTATCTGGGGGCAAAAGGCGACTTTACCCTTGCTGATATGATCCGAATGGCGCTCATGTCTGTGGCTGATACAGCAATTATCCCGTTTCAGGATCTGCTCGGACTCGGAAGCGGTGCGCGTATGAACGTCCCCGGCAATGCATTTGGAAACTGGGAATGGCGTTTTTCATGGGATATGCTGCCTGCTGATCTGGCAGCCGCAGTTCGCAAGCAGATAGAGTGCTATGGCAGAATCAACCCGCCGGTCCGGTAATATTAAGTTCTTGACAGTTTTGGTAGAATCAGACACCATCGGAAAACTTTTATGCGAAAACTTATCCATCTGAATTTTCTATCCTG
The DNA here is from genome assembly GCA_016219145.1 of Deltaproteobacteria bacterium. GTDB lineage: Bacteria > Desulfobacterota > Desulfuromonadia > Geobacterales > Pseudopelobacteraceae > JACRCG01. The sequence continues at coordinate 7,158 of JACRCG010000272.1, forward strand.
GTTTCTGATCGTAGTCATGCTGTCTGTTGCCATCAATGGTGTGCATGAAAGCGCACATGCCATGCAGAAACATGTGTCGGTTGAAGCCGCCTCCCAGGATTTTTCCCTATCTCACGAATGTCCTTGTCCTCCGATTGATCAGCACAATGATTGCGATGGGTGCGACATCTGTAGCAACTGCACTTGTAATGCTCCTCTGACCGTCAAGCCGTTTCAACTGAGCTATAATCCATTCATGATGGATTTGAGCAGTCCGGACCCTGCCGGATTTTCACCCGAAGTCTATCTTTCTCTCTTCGTCCCCCCTGATTCCTCTGTCGCATAATCGCTTTTTCCCAGGAAAATTCCAAGAGTAACAAATACATACGGTCTGCGTTAGTCAATGCCTGCCGTAGCATATTCTTCTGTCTGGAGGTTTACTCGTGACTCGCTCAACACTGGCGCGCGGAATCGTTCCCGCTCTGCTCCTGTCGGCATTTGCCTGCCTGCCGGTACTGGCAGAACCGGTTCCGCGCAGTATCAATGAATTAGTTTCTCTGGCGCTGAAACATAATGCCGAACTGGCCGCTATGGAAAA
>JACRCG010000273.1 GCA_016219145.1 Deltaproteobacteria bacterium
AGTCAGTAGCTGATCAAATTTCATATTCGTTCCTTCTTAAATTATCGGACTGGAACTACGCCAAAACACCGATTTCCGAACGTTCGGAAATGACTTAACTATCAGTTCCAAATCGATCTTTACCAACTGATCGCGGATGATGTTCAATCATTCCGCGCTGTCACCATTTTTCATAACTGACGCATACCGCTCCGGCAGATCACTCCAGTTCTGTGCGACCTGCAGCTCGGAAGCGCCGGTCAGACGAAAACGGAATTTGCGGATGCCGCCAGCACTGAAGGCAGCGGGAAGAAGCCTTGATGACCCCAGTTTGATCAGCCAGTAATCATTCTGATTGTCCGGTGCGACACTGCCGGCCTGATCAGCTGTCCAAGTCGTTCCCCTTGAATTAAATATACTGTCATCGGAACTCTCACCGATTGCAGGCTTCATCGGCGGATCATGCCTGTCCAATCCTGACTGAACCGTAGCAAAGTTCATTTTATTCCTTTCAACTCTTTACCATCATGCCTTATCGCCTTGATCACTTTATCGAAATCTGATTCCAACATTCTGTCCTGAGTCACGCGGAATTTCTCATATTCATCCTCGGCAAAGGATTTGGCTATTTCCGCGCTAACTTTACCGGCATTGGTCAGAACATCTTTTTCATTGAACTTTAAAAAGGCGTCCAGTTTGCCAACCCAATCCTGCATAGTCATCAGTTTCCGGTTATTGGCCTGCATTTCGGCGTAATCGAGATACATGGCGACAATGCGGTTAAGGCCGTCCAGTTCTTTTTCGTTCAGATAGTTTTTAGCAATGCTCACATCTGTTTTACGAATTTGCCCGGCAGGGGCATTCTTCCATGTAGTCAGCCCCATGTTCAACTTATTGCTATCGGCGCGGGTTTGAATGATTTCTGCGGCTGTCTGACGCGTAATCGCCCAGTGGAGCTTGTTTTGAACCGTGGCGAAAAAAAGTTTGGTAGTCTCGCTGTTCGCATCATAATCTGCGCTGCACTGGGAATAAATATCTGTAATTTTTTGATAAAAACGCCGTTCGCTGGAACGGATATCGCGAATGCGGGCTAACTGCTCCTCAAAATAGTCCTTGCCAAAGATGGTGTTCGGGTTTTTCAGCCGTTCATCATCCATGGTAAAGCCCTTGATGATGTACTCCCGTAACCGCTCGGTTGCCCAGATGCGGAAATGGGTTGCCTGGGTGGAGTTAACGCGATAACCAACCGAGATAATGGCGTCAAGATTGTAGAATTTAGTCTTATAGTTTTTACCGTCTGCGGCAGTATGTTCCAAAATGGAACTAACTGAATATTCCGCTAACTCACCACTATCAAAGATGTTTTTCAGATGTCTGGTGATTGCCGGACGCTGCACGCCGAACAACGCGGCAATCTTTTCCTGGGAGAGCCAGATGTTCTCGTCATGCAGAAACACTTCTACCTTTATCTTGCCGTTAGAGGAGATATAGAGCAAAAAATCGGTGAAACTGTTATTGGGAACCGGTACGTTTCTATTCCTGCGCATACGTCAACCCTCTTGTTGTAAAAGAGTATAAATTCTGTCTGTTTCGTCCTGTCCTTTACCAGCGGATCGGATTCTGTCTTACCTTATGGAATCTGGCGCTAAAGCTTCTCCACAAACGACGCATACCGTTCCGACAGATCACTCCAGTTCTGTGCGACCTGTAGCTCGGAAGCGCCGGTCAGGTAATTCATTACTGCTCTGCTGAAGTCATGCGGTATTTTTGCAGACGGCTGTTCGGTTTGTCCGGGATGGTGTATTCCACCAACCCCACTGACATCAGATCAGCGAGTGCCTGCCGGAGAGATCCTGTAATGGATTTGTGCCCCAAGAACTCTGCCAGTTCAGAACGACTCCGTGGTGTGCTGCAAATGACTGCCATAATGCGGTAACAAACAGACTCTGTCCCCCACTCTGGCCTCCACTCTGGCCTGAGCCGCCAGGAATTCTCCGACTCTGACCTCGACTCTGACCTCGACTCTGACCCTGACTCCTCAAGGATGGTCGATGTTGCCACTTCCAGTGCCGCAGGATGCACCGGCAGGCGCACCATGAAATAACTGTGATCCTCGTCAAATTCAAATTCAGCGGGTGGCGAACCGTTTTTCTCCATCGCTTCCATTATCTTGGGAATGCCAGTGGAACGCCCTTCAGTAAATTCCAGCTCTTTCAGAAACTCGCCGATGCGACGATTACGGTAACGGCGGGGCATAGCCTTGCCGATACGAAGCTGTTCCAGACGGACTGAGCGGTCGGGGCCTGGATAGCTGAGTACCACCAACTCGTCATGCATGATACGGATTTCAACCGGTTCGCGGGTATCATAGCCGCGATGGTAAACCGCATTGACGACAGCCTCTTCAATAGCCCTGTAGGGAATGTTTTGCACACGGGTGGACTCTGCCCGATCCCAGTGCTTGGAGACCGTTTCACTGATAAAGTTTCGCTTGATGTAGTCCAGTGCGTCACGGGTCATTCGTGGCAGCGGCCCTTTGAAAATCTTCTCGGAAAATTTGTCGCCACCCGGACCTTCCTTTGGAAACCAGACAACATCAATCTGCATGACCGGAAAGAACCGCCATGGTTCCGGATTGAACATCATCAGGCCTATATTCAGCGGAAACGGCGCTTCATCAGGTCCGCCGATAACACCCATCTGACGCCCAAGTTCTTCCAGCGTGAGTTCGGCTGCCTGTTTGACGAGATCACTGCCGACCTGGGTCAGGTATTCCTGCATTAATTCACGGGAGAGGTCGTCAACTTTGGCTTGCTGATTGAAACGGTCATCGAAGGGAACATTAGCAGCCAACGTTATGAGTTCGGTTTCGTCTGCGCCTTTTGCTCTGACCGTGCTGGAGCCTTTACGGATAAAGTAACCGTACTCTTTGCACTCCTTGCCCAGGCTGAGTTTAGCCTTGTAGGGACGGGTTTGCCCCCCCAGAACCCAGAGAACGAGGATATGCCGCCCATCGATTTCGACAGGGACGACTATTGGATGGTAATAGGGCTGGATTGAGTTGAAGCCGAGGTTGAGGATTTCTTTCTGGATGGCGTCAAACAGGTTAGGATCTATGCCGACAGGCGGCAATACAGGGCGACCGTTTTGTTCTTTGATTCCGATAAATATGTAACCACCTCCCAGGTTGTGGAAGTCGTTGGCAAAAGCGCATACAGTATGGAGAGTATCAAGGGGATTCCACCCCTCCTTGAACTCAAGGCGTTCCCATTCAACCGGTTTCCCTTTTAGCAGATCCTTTATGTTTATGGGCAGTGCGTTATGCATAATCTTGATCCTTATTAGTAAGTTAGAAGTCATTTTCTGTTTTTTAGGCAGAAAATGACTTCGTTAACGCACTTATCCAGTTTATCTGGGCTAGGTTCAGCCTTGGGGGATGGGATGATGCGACACTTTATTTTTGTATTTGCACAGTCTGTCCTGTATTTTTTCCCGTCAGATGCTTCGAGTTTCAGTCCGTGACAATTTGTCACGACCTCACTTCCTTCCGGATACGGATAAATTTACTTTAAAAAACTACCAGTTTGTCGTGATCCATGGATTAATTCCTATCTTTGTGGGTTCATTTTGCTCATATCGCCGCAACACTCTTCTCCACAAAAGACGCATACCGCTCCGGAAGATCACTCCAGTTCTGTGCGACCTGCAGCTCGGAAGCGCCGGTCAGACGAAAACGGAATTTGCGGATGCCACCATCACTGTCTGCCACGAGCCAAACTGATAAAATCATTTAATTCCATCAGCCCGGCTTTCTGTCCGGGTTTATAGCTGTCATGCAGGCTTTTGGGCAGAACAAGAGTCAGCTTGTTTTCAGCCATTTCAGCCGTCTGGTTCTCGCTGATTCCCGGTTCAAGCGTGAACAGATGTTTGTTATCAACCCGCCGGGCCTCTGATAAAACCTGACGCCAGCGATCCTTGCAGGTGGATTTTACGCCCAGCATGGAGAGGCGGACTGCCGGAAAACCTGGGTCGTGGTAATGGATTATTCCCGGAAAAATAAAGTCCGGTTTCGCCCGGTTCTCTGTCATTTTGCCACGAGAGTTTGTAATGGCGTGTTCCCTGAAAACCTGCTCAAGGTGGTTTTCCAGTGCATGACCAACAAGGGATTTGCGCAGTTTCAGCATAACCGTCAGCGCAAAAACCTCACTTGGCTATGCCACTCCAAAAATTCTTTTGAAGGATGAAATTTCTCCGGGAGCCTGATCAATTTACCGTGACAAGAAACCAAAGCATCTTGAATGAATTTATCATTGGTCAACCTTCTGATTTCTGGAGATACCGCAATACTATAGTCCGGAAATACAGTGATCAAGCCTGTGTCAAATGCTTTATCGTGGAGCGATGAAAGGCAGAGGCCGTTTTTGGGATTCAGTCTATTATCAGCATCGTTCTTCCATGGGACAATGTGGCTTGCAACAAGTAGGCGGGGCTCTGATAGGCCGCTCATACAGCAAACTCCGGAGTAACTGCTCAATATCATGCGTCTGAAAATGTACTGTTTTTTTCTCACCTCGACTTCAGCTCTTCGACTTGTATCAATAGACAATGGCAGAATTTCTTCCGAAGCATCCGGCGTTACCTCAGGCACTATGCCGAGATTATCCGCCGCAACTAAAATTTCAGCGTCCCAATTTTTTTGAAATTTATCCCAAACCTTCCTGTCCATTGCCGACGCATTGCCAAGCCCAGCTCTGCCGGAGTTCACAATCTCCGGGTCAAGGCTGGCAAAATTAACTAACTTCATAGCGACTGCCGAAGGAGTGCGGCCAATCCTCTCGGCTAATCGGATAATATCTTGATTTCGAGAGTGCATCTTACCAAATGGGAGCTGGCAATAGAGTGCAAGAGCTAATTTCAATTGGTCTTCAGTCCAGTTCATTTTCCCCTCGCTCGTTTATAATCAGCAAGTACTTTGTCAATTTCGTTCATACACTCCGGGCAGTAGACATTCCAGTCTGAATCTTCGTCAATCCTGAATCCACAGCATGATTCATCCATGGAACCTCGTGAAATTCCATAGGCTAAATCCTTGTTTTTCATTTCTATACCACAAAATGTGCAAACAGTTTCATCCATTTGTAACCTCCGAAGCAACGGCATTTTTCAAAGTCATTATGTGCGGTTTCATGATGCGTGCAATTTTTAGTATGACGGGCACCTCCGTGTCAGTTCCGAGTTTCATATACGCTGTATTTACCCGGTGCCGTTTCAAGGTTTCATTCAATATATCACACCCATACGACAGAATATGTCTTGCCAGTAATGAGTTAATAAAAAAGGCCAGCATATTGCCGACCTTTGGATTTTGATTTATGAAACCAGGGTATGCACTCTTAATATCGAAAACGTCATATTTCTTACCACGAAACCGGCTCATATTCCACGACCGCATTGCTTTGGTGAGGTGGTCAGTCATGCCGGTTTACTCATCAGTCGGCATTGTCTTCCAACGGAGAAAGCAGTTCATAAAACTCATGCAGTTTTGCCAACAGAAGCTGTTTATCCGGCAGCCTTGTTTGATATTCAGCTACAAGCGCCGGAGAGAGAGAACGACTGAGAGCGTATTCAACCACTTCACTGTCTTTGGTGGCGCAAAGGAGAACTCCGATTGCGGGCTGTTCATGATGCTTTTTGACGTCGCGATCAAGCGCCTCCAGATAGAATCCCAATTTACCCAGGTATTCCGGCTCAAACCGCCCGACCTTCAGCTCTATCGCCACCAGATCAGTTCAACCCCCGATGGAAAAACAGCAGATCAAGGGCAAAATCGCGATTGCCGACCTGCACCGGAAATTCTGAACCGACAAAACAGAAATCCCTCCCCAGCTCAATAAGAAACTCCTTCAACCTGTGCAGCAGGCCCTTGTGCAGGTCAGATTCGTCATGCCCATCCGCCAGCTCCAGAAACTCCACCAGATAGGAATCCTTGAAGACGTTCAGGGCTTCCGGATGAGTTTGTGTCACCGCTGCTGACACTTTTACCGGATGAAGAATGGTCCGTTCAAACAGGGCTGTCCGGAACTGCCGTTCGAGTTCTCTCTTGCTCCATTTTTCCTTGATAGCCATCCGAAGGTAAAACTCCCGTTCTTCTTCTCGCTTACTCTGGCTGAGAATGATCAGGTTATGCGTCCACGATAATTGTCTCACCAGTGGCGAGACTTTTTTATCCCCTCGATAAAGCTCGTAAAATTGCCGCATTCGAAACAGGTTTGGCCGCGTAAATCCCCGCAAACCGGAATCAGGGCCCGGACTCCAGCGCTGTCAATATCACGGAATAATCAGTGTCGAACCCTGCGTTGCTCTTGATTCGGCTGCTTTATGAACCTCAACGATGTCGTCAAGAGCAAACCGTGCGCCGATGTTCGCCTTTACCAGACCTTCTGCAATCGCATCAAAAAGATCGGCGGCGTTGGCTCTGCAAACTGCCGGATCGGCGTTGTGCGGAAACAGCGAGGGGCGGGTCAGAAACAGGCATCCTTTTTTGTTGAGCAGGTCCGGCTCTATCGCCGGGGCGGGGCCGGAGGCGGCTCCGTAGAGTGCAACCAGCCCGAATTGCGCCGTGCAGTCCAGCGATTTGAGGAAGGTATCCTTGCCGACCAAATCATACACAACGTTGGCCTTTTTGCCGCCGGTCGCCTCCAGCATAGCCGCCGGCCAGTTTTCATCGGAATAGTTGATAGTGATATCGCATCCGGCCTGGCGGGCGATAGCACATTTCTCCTCTGAACCGGCCGTGCCGATCACGAACGCTCCCAGCGCTTTGGCCCACTGACACAGGATCTGGCCGACTCCGCCTGCTGCGGCATGCACCAGAATGATCTCGCCCGGCTTGACCAGATGGGTTCGCTTCAACAGATACTGGGCCGTCATGCCTTTGAACAGCAGCGCTGCGGCTTCATCGTCGGAAACTGTGTCCGGGATGCCGAGCAGTCGCTCAACCGGCACGTTGCGACAGTCTGCATAAGCTCCGACCCCGGCATTCATATAAGCCACGCGGTCTCCAGGTTTGAACTGATCAACTTCGGCGCCGACCGCCTCGACAATCCCGGCCGCCTCATATCCGAGGCCGGACGGCAGCGGCAGCGGATAGATCCCCTTGCGGTGGTAAATGTCGATGTAGTTGAAGCCGATGGCAGTCTGGCGAATCTGCACCTGGCCGGTGGCGGGCGGAGCAAGTTCAGTCCTGATAACAGCCATCTTCTCCGGGCCGCCAAATTCTTCAATAATAACCGTTCTGGCTGTATGCATGAGCCTGCTCCTTTCAATAAAATGACAGATATTATTGTACACAAGAACATGGTTTCAGTATATTCAATCCTCTTTGTTGTCAATGAGGTATCCACCAAATGAATACTGATAAGAATGCGAATCTGTTTGAAGTCCTTCGCGCTGGTTTTCCATCTGATTCGAACGCGCCTTGCCTGCTGCTCCACTGCGGCAGGCAGATCAGTTACGGAGAAATGGAAAAGGAGACGGCCCGGATGGGCAATCTGCTTGTTTCCCTGGGGGTCCAGCCGGGTGACAGGGTGGCGGTTCAGGTTAAAAAGTCTCCGCAGGCGCTCTTTCTCTACCTGGCCTGTCTCAGATCCGGCGCTGTCTATCTGCCGCTCAATGATGCCTATCAGCGCCATGAACTGGAGTATTTTCTGGGTGACGCCACCCCGCGCGTGTTCGTCTGCCAGCCTCAAATGCGAATACTGGCCGATGAGCTGGCTGTAGAGACTGCGGTATCCCACGTGCTCGAACTGGACGAGGACGGTGGCGGAAGCCTGATGCAGCTTGCGGCCCGGCAACCGGAAACTTTCTCCACCGTTTTCCGGCGCAGTGACGATCTTGCCGCCATCTTGTACACCTCCGGGACCACCGGCCGTTCCAAGGGAGCCATGCTGACGCACGGCAACCTGGCGGCTAATGCCAGGGTGTTGCACTCCTGCTGGCGCTTCCGGCCTGGTGATGTCCTGCTGCATATGTTGCCGATCTACCATGTACACGGCCTGTTCGTGGCAATCCACTGTGCGCTGTTAAACGGCAGCCCGATGCTTTTCGAGCCGCGTTTCGACGCCGGGAGGGTAATGGAACTTCTCCCGAAAGCCACCGTATTCATGGGGGTGCCGACCTATTACGTCCGGCTTCTGGCAGAAGCGGGCTTCGACCTGGAGTTTTGCGCACGGATGCGCCTTTTTATCTCCGGTTCGGCGCCGCTTCTCAAAGAAACCTTCGATGACTTCAGGCTCCGCACCGGCCATACCATTCTTGAACGCTACGGTATGACCGAGGGGGGCATGTTTTCGTCTAATCCCTATGAAGGCGAGCGGAGAGGATCTACGGTCGGTTTTCCGTTGCCTGGAACCGATATTCGCGTCGTGGACGACAACGACGCACCGCTTCCGGCGGGAAAGATCGGCAACATTCAGGTCAAAGGCGGGAATGTGTTCGCTGGCTACTGGCAGATGCCTGAAAAGACAAGAGAAGAGTTCACTGCTGACGGTTTTTTCAAGACCGGCGATATGGGACAGTGGGATAGCGAGGGCTACCTGTCGATTGTCGGGCGCTCCAGGGATCTGATCATAACCGGCGGGCTCAACGTTTATCCCAAGGAGATCGAGGAGCTGATCGACGAAATGCCGGGCGTAGTCGAAACAGCCGTCATCGGACTTCCGCACCCTGATTTCGGCGAGGCGGTCACGGCTGTTGTGGCGCGGCAGAAAAGCGCGGCTGGAGACGCACTGGAAGAAGCGGGAATTATCGGCAGACTCAAAGATATTCTGGCTGCGTTCAAAGTTCCGAAACATGTTCACTTTATTGATGATCTGCCTCGTAACGCCATGGGCAAGGTGCAAAAGAACGTTCTGCGGCAACAGTACTCAGACTGATTAACAAAAAACGCATGTGCCGGAATTCCGATGGGTCGGTTCAGAGTCTGTATTTACTCAGATGCGGGATGCGCCGATCATCTCCCTTCCCGTATTCTTCTTTGACATTCCGGATACTTTAAGGCATATTTCGACTTTATTATCCCGAAACAGAGCGAGATCCTTACAGATGATAGCCAGACTTATTCTAGAACTGCTCAGCATCTATAAATACATCCTGCTGGGGAGCGTGATTA
>JACRCG010000274.1 GCA_016219145.1 Deltaproteobacteria bacterium
TTCCAGAATGTGAGTCAGGTAGTAATTCAGTTCACGGAAACTGACCGAGGCCAGCAGGATGTAGGAGGTAATGGCCAGACCGGCCATAAAATAGGTGACCCGCCGACCCTGGGTCAGCGCGCTGGCCATCAGGATCAGATAAATCAGCGACATGAAGGGGCTTGTCATCTTGCCGGTATACCAGCAGACCGCCACTATGAATGCCAGAAAAACTATCAGATCAGTAAAGGTCTTGAACTGATTATATTTGTTGGACATTACCCCATAACGGGCATTCAGGTTGTACAGAAACAGCAGGATGGAAAACACCACCAGAAAAACAGTGCTGGAGTGATCGACCGGCATCAGCTTGATATCCAGCGCCACCAGAGCAATCAGCAGCCAGGAAATATTGCCCATGATTCGGTCGTAGCCCTTGTAGCGCTGCTGGGAGTCATGACCGCTTTCAATCTGAAGTATGCCGTTCATGTCTGGATCCTTCGATGAGGCTCAGGTGATGCGTGTCATTCCAATTGGAATTATCTGGTTGCGGCCAGTGTTACCCAGGCTGTAACCGCATAGCGAACCAGTTTGCCGGATGCGACCAGCAGTGTAAACAGGCCGAAATTTATGCGCAGCATGCCGCCTGCCAGGCAGAGCGGATCACCGATTATCGGCAGCCACGAAAAAAACAGCGAGAAGGAACCGAAACGCCGATAATAGCTGCGGGCCCGCTCCTGCTGCTCCGGAGAAACACGCATGACCCGTTCAATCAGCCAACTCCCGCCCCAGATGCCTATCAGATAGGTCAGCACGGCTCCCAGGTAATTGCCGACAGTAGCAACGGCAACCGTTGAAAACGGCTCATAGCCCCCCACCAGCATCATGACAAGCAGCCACTCTGACCCTAACGGCAAAAGGGTCGATGCAAGCAGGCTCATGCAGAACAGGGCAACATAACCGGGCTGGTTGAGCCAATCGTGCAACATGACAGTATACGTCAGAAATGTATTGTCAAAATGGCTCAAAAAGGTACAATGCTCCAATGTTTTTCAGTGCGTCAGGGCTATATATTGTATCAATTATTTCAGTTTCGGCAAGGGGGAAGCATGCAAAAGGGAAAACCGGCCAAAAAATATTCGCAGGCTGCCAGACTGCACTCCATCATCCGGCTGCTTGAAACCAGGCGCGGACTGACACTGGACGAACTGGCCCAGGAGTGCGGCGTCGACCGGCGCACCATCCACCGCGATCTGAACGCAGTTGAAGAAGCCGGCTACACGTTGACCTCGGAGTGGCTGGAAGGTAAAAAAGTCTACAGTTTTCTGACCAAATCCAGAAACATCCCACCGATCACTTTTACCCTGCCGCAACTGATGTCGCTCTATCTGTTGCGCTCGCTGGGGGCTCATCTGGCCGGAACACCTTTTCAGGCCGAGATCGACGAACTGTTCCGCACCATCAACACGGTGCTGCCCGACCGGCATGTCGCGCATCTTGAACGAATCGCACGAGTATCGCTGCCGCTCCTGAACGGCTCCAGAGACTATGCTCAGGCTGCCGGGCATATTGCTGAGTTGCAGCGGGCGCTGCTGCAGCAGTATCGCATCCGGCTGACCTATGCCAAAAAGAGCAAGGGTGAGGCCGACCTGTATGAAGTAGATCCCTACACGCTGGTCTTCCACAAGGGTGGCATCTACCTGCTCGGAAATGCCCACAACCGTTCCGGCCTGCGTCTTTTTGCCCTGGAGAGGGTGCGTGGCATCGAAGTCACCCGCCAGCGCTTCGAGATTCCGGAAGGGTATCAGCCCGAAAGTCACTTCAGCAGCGCTTTTGGGCTTGTCAGCGATTGTCCGCTGAAGGTTGCGGTACGCTTTTCAGCCGAGATCGCTCACGCGGTAAAAGACCGCATCTGGATGGCTGGTCAGAAGATCGTCACTGATCCCGAAGGGCGTGTCACGATTCAATTCGAAGCGGCCGGCCAGATGGAGCTGGTGTCGTGGATTCTCTCTTACGGTATGCATGCCGAGGTGCTGGAACCGCCTGAACTGCGCCAGGAGGTCAAGCGTCAGGTGCGGGAGATGCGTGAGTTCTACCGGGGTAAAGACAAGGAGAAAGACAAAGGGGAGAAGAAGGGGAAGCGGTGATAGATAGTTTTCCCGCAGGCCTTGGATTAACAGACTTATGACCGATGACACACAACTGAATAACATCATCGCCGCCCGCATCGCCGAACAGGGGCGCATCACCTTTGCCGACTTCATGGCGGCCTGTCTTTATGAGCCGGGATTGGGGTACTATACCTCTGCAGGGCGTAAAGTCGGAGCGGAAGGGGATTTCTACACCAGCATAACCGTGCATGCCGCTTTCGGGCGGGTGATCGCCCGCGAGATCGCCCGGATGTGGCGCTGCATGGCTAATCCTGGCAGATTCACGCTGGTGGAGTGCGGGGCCGGTAACGGCCGACTGGCCTGCGACATCATGGACTATCTCCGCGAACGGGAGGAAGGGCTGTATGACGGCTTGACGCTCGTGCTGGTGGAGCGGGAACCAACCCTGGAGGAAGCCCAGCGCACTATGCTTGCAAACCATGCAGACCGTTTGAGCTGGCTCTCTCCGGAGGAGTTTGCCGCAGGCGACTTTACCTTCAGCGGCTGCCTCTACTCCAACGAACTGATCGATGCCCTGCCGGTACACCGGGTGGTGATGACCACGGACGGCCTGCGCGAGATTTATGTCACCATCAGGGAGGGGGCGTTTGTTGAAGAACCGGGAGATCTGTCAACTCCTGAGATTGCAGAATATTTCAGGCGGATTGCGGTGGAACTGCACCCCGGACAACAGGCCGAGGTCAACCTGAACGGACCGAAATGGCTCTCAGCGGCCGCCCGGGCGCTTTCAAGCGGCTTTATCCTGACGATTGATTACGGCTATCCGGCGCAGGAAATGTACTCGCAAAAACGCAATCTGGGGACTCTGCTCTGTTACCATCGCCACCAGATTGAGGAAAATCCCTACCTGCGTCTCGGTCTGCAGGACATCACTGCGCATGTGGATTTCACCACGCTGATGAAACGAGGTGAAGAGCTGGGACTTGTGAATCTCTGGTTCGGAGAGCAGTACCGCTTCCTGCTTGCGGCCGGTATCATCGAGGAAATTGAGGAGATCGAGCGTTCCGACATTCCGGACGGGGAGAAGTTGCGGCTGCGGCTGACCCTCAAGAAGCTGATCATGCCCGAGGGGGGCATGGGCGACACCTTCCGGATCCTGGTTCAATCCAAGGGTGTTGATCAGCCGGATCTGCTCTGCCAGCGCCGGATCGGGGGCTGAAATGCCTACGACGGCCTATGCGGATATCCACGGAATTGTGTTCGACCTCGATGGCACCCTGTACGTTAATGATGCCTTCGCATCACTGATTCAGGACGCCGCAGCTAATTATATTGCCGGACTCAGGGCGATCAGCCCGGCAGAGGCCAGACAGCTGATAGACGGCACCCGCCGGCGTCTTTCGGAAGAGAGTGGCACGATCCAGACGCTCTCGGCCGTATGTACTGAATTAGGCGGCAGTGTCAGGGAACTCCATGTTATTTTTGCGGAGAAGCTGCGGCCGGAAGCCTGGCTGGTCAGGGACGAGCGGGTAGTTCATCTGCTGGCGAAACTGTCCGAAAAATACCCGCTTTACATCTACACCAACAATAACCGTGCCCTGGCAACCCGTATTGTCAGCTATCTGGGGCTGAGCGACTTTTTCAGGCGTATTTTCGCCATTGATGACAACTGGCTGCCCAAGCCGGATGAGCAGATGCTGACGCGGATTTTATCCGAGATCGGGCTCGCGCCGGCCGAAGTACTGTTTGTGGGAGATCGTTACGATGTTGACCTGCGAGTGCCGGAACAGTTCGGCTGCCCGGTCTATCTGAGCCAGAGTGTGGAACAGCTGCTGCGGCTGGAAGAACTGCTGAATTCAGCCACACCTTCAGAAAGCAAATGATCTTTTTGACTATGTAGGCTGTTCAGCCGCGTCATTGTGTGATCTTCGGCGGCACATGGCCTAGGAAATAGTTGGACGGAGAACACGTACTTTACCCGTCAATTTTTTTTATTACTTCCCAAAAAACGACACCACCTGTCATGTACCTCGGGCATACTGACATCACTTTACAATTATAATTATGGTTCTATGTCTGCCATGAGCGAGCCAATATGATCCAGTTATATTCCCACAAAACCGCAACATAAATATTCTTTCAAGGTGCAGCCTGCCGTTACCTCGGTTGGTGAGGTGGTAGCAACCGTTATCAGCTAAAGCTCTGGCTATCCTCGGCATGGCGGTGTCTCAATAAACAGCCTGTCCCCTTTTAGATACTTGACGGTGAATCAATAAATGATACATTATCAGGCATGACTTGGACTGTAAAGACACACAAGAAAACTGAAAAGCAGATCAAAAAGCTACCTCAGAGGATTCAGGACATTTTAACGCGCCTGTTGCTAGAGCTTGAGTTGTCTGGGGCTGTCCGAGGTAATTGGTCAAATTACGGCAAGTTGACGGATACGCGGCATCATTGTCATCTAAAAGCAGGGCAACCGACGTATGTTGCTGTTTGGGAAGAGCGGAAAAACGAAATTCGATTGATTGAGGTGATTTATGTTGGAACACACGAGAAAGCACCATACTAAAAATATTGAGGCACGTTTTACCGGCACTCCTGACCGTATCCGCCGCTTGCGTGAACTGGCAAAAGAGGCTGGTATTGAAGATATTACCGACATGCTTTCTGTAGAAGAGGTATTTCCGGAAGTGCGAACGAACAAAGGCGGGGTCGTGTTGCGAGGCTCTCGCTATAAGGATGAATTGACACAAGAACAGTTGTCCCGGCTTACAGGAATACCACGTCCCCATATTTCAGGTATGGAGAGAGGGGCAAGGCCAATCGGCAAAGAGAATGCAAAGAAGCTTGCTGCCGCTTTCAATTGTGATTATCGGCTGTTTCTGTAAGCAGGGGAAGGTTATGCCTTTCGCTGGGAATAGACCTATACCATCTCCCTTTCTCAAGTGATCCAGCAACTCCTGCAAATCCTCGGTCAAGGCATAGCTTGTCGCGTTTAATTTCACTTGCAACAAAAGCATGTTAGGCTACAATGCCATGCAGCAGAAAAATTGCTTATTAACAGTTGTCAGGGGCTGTAATGATTGACATCGGCAAACAGGTAGCACATTGGCGTAAGAGCGCTGAGGAGGATTGGCTTGTTGCGCAGGATTTGGTCTCTCAGGACAAGATCAGGCATGGTCTGTTCTTTGCCCATCTTGCCCTTGAAAAAACAATCAAGGCTCACTTCTGTAAAGCCACCGGGGAACTGGCCTCGAAACTTCACAACCTGGTGCGGTTGTCTCAAAAGGCCGGTTTGCAACTTTCGGAATCTCAGATTGATCTCCTTGCAGAGGTAAACGAATTTATTACCTCGGCAATTAAATAGATGCATTTAGTTCATGTTTGTGGTACAGTCTCTTCATGGAAAAGATCGATGCCAGAAAACATGACCAGAAGACCCAGTACGAGATTCGCAAGCAGGTTATCCGACTTCGCAAGAA
>JACRCG010000276.1 GCA_016219145.1 Deltaproteobacteria bacterium
ATAAAATTGTATACAGAATACTATTCGCTTTGGTAGTCAACGGCCACAATCGACGAGCAGACTGATTTCATGTGCGGCACAACCACGCCGGCGTGATAGGGGTGAATCTGGTAGGCCTGCAGATCTTCCAGCGAGTCGAATTTTGTCACCAGCGCTATGTCGTAGGAACGTTCCGACCGGATAACATCGGTGCCGGCTTCGAGATGCCGAAGCAGAGCTATCTCTTTATCCATACTGAGAAGTTTGGCTCTGGTAGCCGCCAGATTTTCGACGGAAGGCTCTGCCAATTTGAATAGAACGATATGGGTTATCATGGTGCTTGAATCCTTTCGTGACCGGGATGAATGCTGCTTGCTTGTATACATCGCGGCAGCAGCACTGTCAATGACGCACAAGGCGGGAGGAGCAGGTCTGTTGCAGATCAAAATAACGGTGATATAATTTCATCCACATACATTTATCGAGGAGGTACAGACCATGTCCGTAAATCGACTGATTCCATCCGTAGATGTTCGTCTGGGGAGCTTGCTGGAATTTGCCCGCAGAACCGAAGTCGAGAAGAGCAGACGTGGCGACGCTGAAAAAGCCGTGCCGACCATCACCCTTTCGCGCGAGTTCGGTTGCGAAGCGTATCCGGTGGCCGAGCGGCTGAAAGAGCTGCTGGAGAAAAAAAGCGGCGAGAGCTGGGTGGTTATGGACAAGGCACTTCTGGAGGAGGTCGCCAAAAATCATAATCTGTCTGAGGAGATGCTGAAAGGCCTGGGTGAGAAATCACGTTTTCTGGATGAAATCCTGGCGACTTTCTCGCCGCGCTGGAAAAGTGAAAAAGACTACTTCAGGCTGATCTGCCGCCAGATGCTGTCGCTGGCTGAAAAGGGCAATGTGATCCTGCTCGGCCGCGGCGGCGCAATTGTCACGCAGCCGCTCAAGAACTGCTATCACTTCAGGCTGTTCGCCTCGCCGCAGTTTAAAATCAACTCGATCTCAAAAAGACTGAACATATCCAGAGAGGAGGCCGAGGTAATGATCGTGAAAAAGCAGAAACAGCGGGACGCCTTCATTCGCGACTTTCTGGATCGGGATTCAGGCGATACAAGCTACTACAATCTGCTGATTAACAACGACCGCAATTCTGTGGAAAAGATCGCTGCGACAATTGCCGAATACGTTCTGTCAGCCTGAAAGCCTGACCGGTCTCAGAAAAACTACCAGGGCGCCGCTCCCCCCCAACTCGCGCGGCGCCGGGGCAAACTCCAGCACCAGCTCCCGGCCGGCTTCCCTCAGCCAGGAGGCTACGGCCTGCTGGAGTACCGGTTCTTCGGCGGAATGATTGCCTTTGCCGGTTATGATCAGAACCGCCTTTTGCCCTCTGTTACGGGCTGATTGCAGAAAACGGGGCAGTGCCGCCAGAGCCTCATCGCGTCTCAGCCCATGCAGGTCCAGCTGATGTTCAACCGAAACAACCCCTCTTTTTACCTGCCGCAGACGATTGCCGGAAAGCGGCTCCAGTTCTCCGTCGTCAGGCACGGAGTCAGAGAACTTTGTGTCCAGTTTCAGGCGGCCAATTTCCTGCAGGAAAAGGTTGTCGGCAAGCTCTGTTACCGGAGAGCTTGCTCTCTGTGCTTCCGCAGCATTTTTCCCGAGGTGGTGCGGGGAGTTCGTGGCCTGTTTGGCGTCCTGCCCGTGGATCGGCCTGACATCGGCCACTTCGCGCAAAAAAAGATCCAGGCTGTTCTCGGCCGGTTCGACCGGCTTTCTGGCTGGCGGTGCTGACGGCTTAACTTTTATTTCATCAGGCACAACCAGGTTTTTGAGGCTTCCGAAGGGAACCGAATGAAACTCTTTCGGCTTTGGCGGGTTCTGTCGGCTTTTCTTTGCCACGGTCAGTCCCTGGCCACCAGCGTAATTTCGATGCGGCGGTTTTTGGCCTTGCCTTCTTTAGTGCTGTTATCGGCCACCGGTTTATGTTCGGCAAAGGCGGCGGCTGAAAGGTTGGCCGGATCGATGCCCTGCTGCTGAAGATATCTGGCAACATTGATGGCACGGGCCGCCGACAGCTCCCAGTTGGTTGCAAAGAGCCGCGTCAACCCCCCGCTGATCTGGACGTTGTCGGTATGCCCCTCGATCCTGATAGCCTTGTCCGTCACGCCCTTCAAGGTCTCAACCATCTTCTTCAGTATTTCGAGGCCATCCGGCTTGACATCGGCCTTGCCGGAGTCAAACAGAATGGCAGCCTCCATATTAACGGTCAGTTTGCCCTTCAATTCTGAAATGGTTACCTGCCCCTGAGCAATCTCGTTTTTCATATTTGAAAGGAGTTTCTCATAGGTGCTGCTGACCTCTTTGACCTCCTCTTCCTTGACCTTTTGCAGCACAGTGATGTCTTCTTTCAGCCTGCTGTTCTCTTTTTCAAGATCAGAAACCTTCTGGCGCAGCTCTGTAATATTTCTGGAAAGGGCATCTGATTTTGCATGCAGCACTTCATCGAGCTGCTTTTTGTCGGCGGTCAGATCCAGTTTATCCTTATTCAGACCAGCCACCTCGGACTTCAATTTCTCAAACTGTGCTTTCAACGCAGTGTTGTCGGAGGCAAGTTTATCGTAACGCAGCTGCAATTCGCCCAGATTTCTGGCCAGACTGTCAGCTTCTTCAACCTTCTTGAGATAAGAACTTTCGGCAACCAGACAGCCGTTGAGAGATGCTGTTAACAGTCCGGCCAGTGCCGCATATAGAACTCGCTTACGCATGATCATGCCTCCTTGCAATGAAACCGGAAATTGGAAGTGTGGGAGTTTTATAGCACAAATCTGGCTGTTGGGAATGCTGATTTTGACTTGTTACCGTCTTGATCAGGCAGAAGCTGCGGCTTGACATGCAACTGGTTTCAGACTACAAGAAACTGTGATATTCCGCTTCAATTCTGGGGTTATGGGGAAAAAATGGCAGCTGATATATCTTTCGTAGGAGCCGGTCCGGGAGCGAGTGATCTTATCACCGTCCGGGGCGCACGGCTGCTGAGACACGCCGATGTCGTCATCTTTGCCGGCAGCCTGGTGGACAGGAAGCTGGTACAACTCTACGCAGCCAGGGCCGATGTATATGATTCGGCCGGAATGACGCTCTCCGAGGTCATCTCAGTCATGCTGGATACATTGGCCGCCGGCAGAACGGTTGTCCGCCTGCATACCGGCGACCCCTGCATTTACGGAGCAATTCAGGAGCAGATGGAGGCGCTTGACCGTCTCGGCATCGAATACCAGGTCGTGCCGGGTGTCACCAGCGCCTTCGCCGCTGCCGCATCGCTCAGGCAGGAACTGACCCTGCCGGAACTCTCCCAGACCGACATCTTCACCCGCATCGAAGGGCGCACTCCGGTACCGGAGCGCGAACGCCTGAGTGAAATCGCCCGCATCGGAGCAACACTGGTGATCTATCTCTCGGTCGGAATGGTGGAAAAGGTTGTCGAACAGCTGCTGGAGGGGGCTTATACCGCCGCAACCCCGGCCGCGGTCGTCTGCCGCGCTTCCTGGGATGACGAGCAGATCATTCATGGAACTCTGGCAGATATTGCCGGACTGGTGCGCGAGGCGGGTATCGACCGTCAGGCGCTGATCATTGTGGGCGACGTTCTGGCGGCCCGTCGTGAAGGACTTAAAGCCAAATCGCTGCTGTACGATGGCGGGTTTTCGCACGGCTTCCGCGAAGGGGTCGTGGCATAGGATGCGCGTCGCGGTAATCGCAATAACTCGCAACGGCGCATTGTTGGGGCGCAGGTTGCAGGATGGGCTGACCGGTGCGAAGCTGTACGTCTCCAGTCGCTATGCCGGACAGGGCGGCAAAGGTTGTTACTGCTTTGGACCTGCAGAGATAAAAAGCCAGATTGTCTCGATCTGGAAGGAATATGACGGTTTTGTCTTCATCATGGCCAGCGGCATCGTGGTGCGCATGATCGCGCCGCTCCTGGAGTCGAAGGAGAGCGACCCGGCCGTGGTGGTGATGGATGAGGCCGGCAAATTTGCCATTTCGCTTCTTTCCTGCCATCTGGGCGGGGCCAATGAGCTGGCCGAGCGCTGCGCCTTTGCCAGCGGTGCCCGGCCGGTCATCACCACCGCCACCGACGCCAACGATCTGCCCTCCTTCGACATGCTGGCCAAAGAAAATGGCTGGCTCATCGACGACATCAGCCAGGTCAAGCATCTGAACACACTCCTTTTGGACAATCTGGAAATCGCTGTGGTTGATCAGAGCGGAGTGACTCGCACCTGGCTGCATGGCCGCGGCAAGGTCAAGTTCCATGAAACCTTCAGCGAAGCGGCTGACAGCCGGGCTCACGGTTTTCTGTTTGTTACCAACCGCGACCTGCCGCCAAAGATCCAGCCTGACAAACTGCTGCTGCTTCGCCCCCGCAACCTGGTACTCGGCATCGGCTGCAATCGCGGCACACCGGCGGACGAGATCGAAGCCTTTGTCGCCAGTCACCTCAAACGAATATTCCTGTCACGCAAAAGTATCTGCTGCGTCGCTTCGGTTGCCGCCAAATGCGACGAAGCCGGACTTGTGGAGTATGCCGCCCGCCTCGGCGTTCCGCTGCGCTTTTTTGCGAGCGATGAGCTGAACCGGATCGATTTCCCCTCCCCTCCTTCAGCTCACGCGCTGGCGGCTGTCGGCGCATCCGGCGTAGCTGAACCGTCCGCTATCCTGGCTTCCAACGGCGGCAAACTGCTGCTGAAAAAGGTCAAATCCGAAAATGTCACGTTGGCGGTGGCGGAGATATGCCTTACGTAACCTCTGTTCCGAGATGGGCGGTAGGTGGGAACGAGCCGGGAAACAAAGGTTTTTTACTTGCCATAATGGCATGTTACGGTACAATGGCCAGCGATTGGGGTGATTTGAGAGCATGGCTACTGGAAAAGATAAACAGCTGATTTACAAAGAGCTGAAACAGTATATTTCTCTTTTGCGGGATAAGCATATCCCGGTTCTTGAGGCTTATCTATTTGGCTCATACGCCACCGGCAGTGCTGACGAATGGAGTGACATTGATCTGGCCATCGTTACAGACAAGTTTGTCGGTGATGGTTTTGATTTCAGATTTTTGTTGACCAAGTTGGCCCGGACGATTGATTCGGATATTGAACCGCACCCCTATCTACTTTCCGAGTTTAACGAGAGTAACCCTATTGCAGGTGAGATTTTGAGGAGTGGTGAGCGGGTGGCGTGAGAGTGACGTCAATGAATTTGGGTAGAGAAAGAATGGGGATTGATTTTTTCAAAGTCGATCCCCTTTTTCGAGGATGTGGTTCAGAGGGTACTCACTAAGCAAATAACCCTTCATGCTCCAAATGGATAGATCACCGGTTCACACGCGTACAGGCATGAAAATTAGCATTGCTATTCTGAAATTTCATGTCAAATGGGAATAACATTAGTGTCAAACCCGTTCTTTACTCAATAAAAAGTGTAGGTTTGACACTCACTTTGCTCTCTCAGATAAATGTTCCAGTTGAGCAGATCACCGGTTCACGCACGTACGCGCGTGGGGCTGGTCAACAACGAGTTGGTCAGAAGCAGAAAACGCTGAAAATACCTGTTGAACCAAGAACCATAACATGACAAAGGAGAGTGCGATGAAGAAACAGATGATTGGACTGGTAATGATTGCATTTGCTTGGGGTGTACAGACAGAGGCTGCAGAAGTGACTTGGCAGAAGGATATCAAGCCGATATTTGACAAACAGTGTGCGAGTTGCCACAGCACCGGTTCTCCAGAACACGATGAATTCAGCAAAGACAAAAAAAAATGGATAGACAAGAGTATCGGCATGCGAATGGATAGCTACAGTCTCCTTGTCTCCTACGTGGGTTGGCCACAAACCGGTGCCCTGATAAGACGACTTGACGACGGTAGCGGTAAAGCCGATAAAAAAGCAGGCAACATGTATGAGCACCTTGGTGATACCGAGGCAATGCGAAAGGCTAATTTGGACACATTCAAGGCATGGGTCGGCAACTGGAACCCGAAGCGCTGGAAAGACATAACCAAAGATGAGCTAAACGCTCTTAAAATCAAGTACTAACCGGAGCGGATCGAGCGCCCCCGAGTGGCATCCTTAACATGAAATCAAATAATCTATCGAAATACGACAAGCTGTTCCAACCATAAAGTTGACCCGCCCAAAAGACGGCGGGTCAACTTTATGCCCGTTATGTGTATTTTGATACGCTTTTACTCTGATTGAAAGGGGTTATACATATGCCCCACATTCATCCTGTATCCGATCTTAAAAACAACTTGAATCACCTTACAGAGCTGTGTCGTAATGAACATGAGCCGGTGTATCTCACTCGTAGAGGGCACGGGGTGCTTGTTCTTCTGGGGATAGAAGAGTACGAGAGCTTGTTGGCAAAACTGAAAGCCACGGAAGACGAAGATGCTGAAATTGAAGCATTGTGGGTTGCCGAGATTCAGGAACGTTACCGTGCCATACAGGATGGTACAGTTACCTGTATACCGGCGGATGAGGCCATGCGCCAGGCCAGGGAACGGATCAAACGATGAAACCGGTCGAGTATCATCAATTTGCATTCAAGGCAACAAAATGACCTACCTGCCTCTCATAGCCATAACCATGGGCGACCCCTGCGGAGTCGGGCCCGAAATCATAGTCAAAGCTCTGCTTTCACCAGAGATCGCCACCCTCTGCGTTCCGTTCGTGATCGGCGACCGGCTGGCGATGGAACGCGCCCTGGCTGTCTGTAAATCTCCCCTGAAAATCCATCAAATTTCCGCACCCGAAGACGCCCGGTCTGTTCCGGACAAATGTATCCCCCTACTGACGCTCTCGAACCTGACGGAAACTGACATGGTGTATGGCGCTCCATCCATTGCCGCCGGTGATGCGGTTTTCACCTACATCTGCCATGCCGCCCGCCTCTGCCTGGATGGACAGGTAGCCGCCATGGCCACCGCTCCGATCAGCAAAGAGGCCATGCACCGGGCCGGGCATGATTATCCCGGACATACCGAACTGCTGGCCGAATTGTGCGGAACGGATGATTTTGTGATGATGCTGGCCGGTGATATCCTGAGGGTCGGGCTGGTGACGATCCATGAAGCGCTGGCGGATGTCCCGCGACTGGTGAATTATGAGCAGGTGCTGAAAACCATCCGCATCACGGCGGATGGCGTAGCGCGCCTGACCGGCAAGGCAGCGCCAAAACTGGCGGTGTTGGCGCTTAACCCGCATTGCGGCGAAGGGGGCAAGTTCGGATACGAAGACAGTACCGTCATCGCTCCGGCAATCAAAGCGGCACAGGCCGAAGGGATCAACGCCGAAGGACCGCTTTCGGCCGATACCCTGTTCCACTTTGCCCGGCAGGGAACCTATGACGGGGTTGTTGCCATGTACCACGACCAGGGGCTGATCCCGCTCAAGATGCTGCACTTTGATGATGCGGTCAATATCACACTGGGGCTGCCGATCATCCGCACCTCGGTCGATCACGGCACCGCCTACAATCTGGCCGGGACTGGCCAGGCTTCGGAAAAAAGCCTGCTGGCGGCGATCCGGATGGCGGTGGAGATGGTGCGATAAATAATCCTTAAACCGGCTGTTATCACACAAAGCTCACAAGGTTCACCAAGAAAATCCGTAGATTATCAAAGCGAAGAATAACACCCTGTGGGCGATTGCATAAACCTGCATAACTCTTCGATTTCTTTGTGTTCTTTGTGCCTTTGTGAGAGCCTGCTGCATTTTTCAGGATAATAAGAATCCAGTAAACGGAGGAACTATGAGCACAGTATATTTCGCTGACCTGCGAACCAGCCACAAGGAAAATCTGTTCGATAAAATTGCAAAGCTGCTGACCTTGGCCGGGCTTTCACAAACGGTCGCGGCGGGCGATTTGACCGCCGTCAAGATTCATTTCGGTGAAAAAGGGAACCATGCCTATCTGCGCCCGGTCTTTGCCCGCCGGGTGGTGGAAGAGATCAAAAAGCTGGGTGCGCTGCCGTTTCTGACCGATTCATCCACCCTGTATCCCGGTCAGCGCAAGGAGGCGGTTTCGGCCCTGACCTGCGGCATCGAGAACGGTTTCGGCTACTCATGTGTCGGCGCGCCCCTGATCATAAGCGACGGCCTGCGCGGCGTCACCGAGACCGAGGTGGCCATCGAGGGGGAGCTGCTGAAAAAAACCTACATCGGCACCGAGATCGTCGAGGCCGATTCGATTGTCGCCATGACCCATTTCAAATGCCATGATCTGACCGGTTTTGGCGGCGCGATCAAGAATCTCGGGATGGGATGCGCCAGTCGCAAAGGGAAACTGGTGCAGCATTCCAACGTGGCTCCCAAAGTGTCTCAGAGACACTGCACCGGCTGCGGCATCTGTCCCCGCTCCTGTGCTCACGATGCCATTATCATCGCCGAAGGGAAAGCCTTCATCGATCCCCATAAGTGCGTCGGCTGCTCACGCTGCATCACGGTCTGCCCGGTCAAGGCCATCAACGTCCAGTGGAACGAGGCCGCCGATCTGGCCATGCGCAAGATGGCCGAATACGCCAAAGGGGCTTTGACCGGCAAACAGGACAAGGCGATCTATATCAACTTTATCATCCAGGTTTCTTCGGTCTGCGACTGCCACGGCCACTCGGACGCTCCGATAGTCAACGATATCGGCCTCTGCGCTGCGACCGATCCGGTGGCGATCGATCAGGCCTGCGCCGATCTGGTTAACGGCGCGCGCGGCAACGAAGGTTCGGCCCTCAAGAGCGGTTTTGAGGCGGGCGGCGATAAGTTCCGCGGTGTCTGGCCGGAGATCCCCTGGGAGGTGCAGCTGGAGCATGGAGAAAAGATCGGGCTGGGGAGCAGGCAGTACGAACTGGTAAGAGTTTGACGTTATATTGCCGAAATCATTTTGCGTGGGGCTGCCTGAGGCAGCCCCACTAAGAACTGTTCAGAACGGATAGCCTAAACCTACAAACAGAGCCGGACCATCCCGCCCGATTCCGATATCCACCCTGCCCACGATGTTGGGACGCACAATTGCCCTGAAACCGATACCGGGGTTAAATTCAAAGTTTTTTGATCTGGCCTTGTCCAGAGACTCCATCACCGCCCCCAGATCTATGAATGGCGCCAGTTCCCAATCGGCAATTACATCGAAAACCTCCCAGCGAAAGAGACGGATACGTTCCTCAATGTTACAGAGCAGGTAGCTGTTGTCGATAAAGCGGTTTCGTCCGTAACCGCGCAAGGTTGTCTCGCCCCCCAGAATACTCTGCTCCAGAAAAGGCACATTATCTCCCAGGGTCTGGTTGTAGATGAAGCGGAAAACAGTGATGAAGCGGGCGTTGTCAAGCGGGATGTACCCCTTGGCTTCCACCTCGTAATGATGGTAGTTTTCGCTGCTCCCCAGCGCTTTAAAACTGGGCTCCAGCGAAACTTTGGCAAATCCGCCGTAGGTGGGGGTGTCGCGGCTGTCGAGCGTGCTGTAGACAATTGACACGCGCTGTGTGTGCGCGGTGAATCCATTGATGCCTGGTACTCTGGACTCCCGGAACCTGGAGCGGGTGAACGGAATTCCTTCCACCGCACCTTTGTCGATATGCACTTTGCGAAAACGCTCGCCGACTATAAGCTGTAAATGATGTCCGATGTCGTATCCCAGTGAGATGTTCGTGCCGTACTCCCGATCGGTATAGTTGGTCTCCCGCTGACGTCTGGTTTTGGCCTCAAAGCCGAAAAAACGAGCCGAGCCATCGCTGAAATTGAAAACAAAGGCATTCAGTTCCAGTTTTTTGTCCAGCAGTGAACTGTCGCGCAGCTTGACTTCGTAGTCCTCGTTGATCTTGGTGGATTTGGAGAGATTGACCTCCCAGCTCTGCTCGGAGGAGGGATAAAAAGCGCCGTACAGTGACGCCGTGACGCCAAAATTGGGGTTGTGATTGACCTGAGGCGCCAGCAGGGTGTTGATCTCGTCACGCTTGTTGTGGATCAGAAAAGCGGTCAAAGCGCCGCCGGTTATACCCTCGTTGGGGCTGGAGGCGATTACCGGCAGCGGAATCGTGACGACTTTGGCCGAATCTCCTTCTTCACTGGTCAGAGGAAAAGGGAGTTTATCGCGGGAGACATGGCTGGTGCATCCGGCCAGAGCTGCCAGGCAAAGCAGGGCCGTCAAGCTGATGTTCACAAATGATCTAGGCATGGCTGGCTTTGTATCATTGCTGCCCGAGAGTGTCAATGCCGCGCCTCACCTGCCTTTGATACCAATCTGAATGTTCAGCATCAACGCTCATTTCAGCACCGGCTCAAAGGCCAGCCACCAGGCCAGCAGAACAGTGCCGGCACTTGCACATGCCAGCAGAATATTCAATAGAGGGCCGGGACGTCCGAATTTTCCGGTCAGATGTTCGCTAAGCAGCCCTAAAAGCGTACCAAAACCGAATCCGAACAGGTGTGCACCCAGATCGGTATGTTTGCCTTCGGTGCCCAGAATCGCCAGCAGGGCCAGCCCGGCTGCGACCGGAATGAACCAGCGTCTCTGCAAATGGTGGCGGTAACGGACCGCACTGATGGCAGCCATCAGACCGACTGCTCCGAATACTGCGGTGGAAGCCCCCACCGAGCGATGGAGCGGCGATTGCAGCCATGCGTTCAGCAGGTTGCCGAGTACGCCGGAACCCAGCAGCAGGCTCCAGGCCAGCCCCGAGCCAAGCTCGCGGCAGAGCAGAATTATGAATACTCCGCCGATGGTCAGGTTGCTGAGCAGATGCGTCAGATCGGCGTGCAGGGTCAGGGCGGTGACAAGACGCCACCACTCCCCTTCCACAATTTTTGCAGCATGGGCCGCACCGATTTCGTTAAGGTCGATGATGCCCTGTCCGGGGATGGAAAGTCCCAGTAAAGCCAGGTTGTGGAAGGTAGCCAGCAGGATCAGGACTGAAACGGTCGGCAGGGTATTTTCAATCATTTTTCCGGCAGCCGGTAAACCGGGCGGCCATGAACGGTTTTTTTCCTCATACAGAATCAGTTCGTTGCAGGCACTGACAAGCTGTTCAGGCGGCACAAGCAGCTTCCAGCCGGTCTTGTCGTACTCGATGCAGCAGGGTATCGAGCGGGAGTCAAGCACCAGCGCCCAGAGTTTTACCTGGCGCTTGCTTTGAGTTGCAGTGCGCCGGGGTGAGACCTCCTGCCAGATCGCTTCAACTGCTTCAGTATGAATTTTCGGCTCGTCCATTTCCTGAATATAATCACTGAGCGCGTATTTGTCATGCCTGAATAGAATTGCCGCTTCATTTGTCTTGCCGGGCATTCTCTTTTTGCGTAAACTTCACTTCCAATCAAATTTTCGGATTGAACCTAAAAAAGCAGTCGGCTCTCACAAAGGCACAAAGAACACAAAGAATCAGAGTGTTATGCAGGTTTAGGCACTCACCCATATGGCATTATTCTTCGCTTTGGTAATCTACTGATTTTCTTGGTGAACTTTGTGAGCTTTGTGTGATAACTGCCGTTTTAAGGTTGGAGTCTGTCCGGGGAGCTTACCAATGAGTATTGCAGAGCAGATCAGAATTATTGCCCAGGAGGCCCGCCAGGCCTCTTTTGTCATGGCGACTCTTTCAACCGGGGCCAAGAACAACATGCTGCTGAAAATGGCTGCGGCATTGGAGCAGGCGATACCGGGACTGATCAGCGAGAACGCCAGGGACCTGGAAGCGGGGCTGCAAAAGGGGCTCTCGGCCGCCATGCTGGATCGTCTCATGCTGAATGAGGCCCGCATCGGAGCCATTGCGGCGGCTTTGCGAGAAGTGGCAGCCCTGCCGGATCCGGTGGGTGAGATAACACGGATGCAGAAGCGCCCCAATGACCTGATGGTCGGCAAGATGCGCATTCCGCTTGGCACAATCGGAATTATCTACGAAGCTCGCCCGAATGTGACCGCCGATGCGGCAGCGCTCTGCCTCAAGGCCGGCAATGCGGTGATTTTGCGTGGTGGGAGCGAGGCGATCAATTCCAATCTGGCCATTGCCGCAGTGCTTAAAGGGGTGATGAAAGAGCTGGCTGTTCCAGAGGCGGCCCTGTCACTGATACCTTTCACCGAGCGGGAAGGGGTGCTGGAGATGCTGAAACAGGAGGAGTTTATCGACCTGATCATTCCGCGCGGCGGCGAGAGCCTGATCCGCTTCGTGGTCGAAAATTCACGCATTCCGGTCATCAAGCATTACAAGGGTGTCTGCCACGTTTTTGTCGATCAGTCAGCCGATTTTGACAAAGCCGAGCGGATTATCATCAACAGCAAGACCCAGCGCCCGGGAGTCTGCAACGCCCTTGAAACGCTGCTGATCCATCGCGATGTGGCGGCTGAATTCATTCCCCGGATTGCCGCGACGCTGACCGCTCTGGGAGTAGAGCTGCGCGGAGATGACGTTTTTTGCAGCTATGCGCCGGGCGCCACCCTGGCCACCGAGGAGGACTGGTACGCCGAATATCTGGAGCTGATCCTGGCCTGCCGCGTTGTCGATAATATTGATACTGCCATCAGCCATATCAACCGCTATGGCTCACTGCATACAGAGTCGATCATCACCAGCGATTACGGGCGAGCCCAGCGCTTCGTGCGCGAGGTCAACTCCTCCTGTGTCATGATCAACGCTTCGACCCGTTTTGCAGACGGCGGACAACTGGGACTGGGAGCCGAAATCGGCATTTCCACCACCAAGCTGCACTCATTCGGTCCGATGGGGCTGGAGGATCTGACCACCACCAAGTTTATCGTATATGGTGATGGCCAGGTGCGGGATTGAAATTACAGAGGAGGAGCAGGACATGACCATTCGGGAACAGATTGAGCAGTTTCTGGTTTCAGCGGTTTTTGGTGTGATCGGGGCCTCCGCCGACCGACACAAATACGGCAACAAGGTGCTGCGCTGCCTCCAGCAGAACGGCCGGAGAGCAGTACCGGTCAATCCGAACCAGCAGGAAATAGAGGGTGCAGTGTGCGTTGCCTCGATCAGCGATCTGCCGTCCGAAGTGAAAAGCATATCGATGATAACTCCGCCCGCTGTGACAGCTCAGCTGGTGCCATTGGCAATTGCAGCCGGGATCAGGAACATCTGGATGCAGCCGGGCGCCGAGCATCCCGAGGCGGTGGCGCTCTGCCGGCAGCATGGCATCAACGTAATAGCTGACGGCAGCTGCCTGCTGGTCGTACTGGGTTATCACGACCACTGATCTGCCCGGGCAGTCAGCACTGAGTGAAACGGCCAGACTGGATCCGGACATGACCGGTATTTATAGGAATAGATGTTTTAGTGATAAGCGCCTAATTTGCTGCTGCTGTAGACATTAAAGACGCCTTTGAACTTTTGTATAATAATATCATACTATTGGACCTGTTAATTATTATAAAAAATTGTTTTGATATTTAATTTCGATTGCTTTAAGATGAATAAGCTTAATTGGGCAAGACAACACTGCGTTTCGCATTGACGACGTTAACTGATTGAATGTATAAGGGGTTATACAGAGTATGGCACAGCAGGCCCATGTATTGGAGCAGAGTGGCTTTGTAGGTGCTGTCAGCGGAATGTCGCTGGCAGACATCATTCAGGTCAAGGGAACCAACCGATATTCCGGTTGCCTGGTTGTGGAGCACAAGGGCAAGAGCGGGATGGTTTTCTTCCGCGAAGGCGATGTCATCCACTCCGAGCAGGGTGAACTGTCGGGTGAAGATGCCTTTTATTCCATTATGGGATGGGTCGGCGGCACTTTCCGGAGCGAGCCGAAGCTGGCGACCACGAGCAGAACTATTGACCAGACTTTGGGGTATTTAATTCTTGAAGCACTTCGTCGTATGGACGAGGCGCAGGAAAACTTACAAAAAGAGCGGCAGGCCGATTCAGGGTCTTCGAGGGAGGGTGGAGACATGAGCGATATCAACAGCAAACTTGCAGGCGTATCCGGTGTGGAGCTTGCGGTAATCATGACCAAAGATGGGCAGGTGGTTGACGATACTTCTTATAAGGCCGAACTTCTTGCAGCGCACAGTCTGTATCTTTCTCTTTTTGCAAGTCAGGTTGCCTCCCAGTTCGGCGTTGGCGGACTCAAGTCCGTGACCGCCCAGGGCACGGAACATCATCTGCTGCTGTTCGATTCCAAGCGCCATCACCTCTGCATTTCTGCCTCCGGGGAAAGCCAGCTCAACTCCCTTGAATCGGACATCCGCCGCATATTGGCTGACAAGTAGCAGTTCAGGCATTTCACTGCCGGCACTATTATGATATTCGGCAAGTAAACGCTTGCAAGATCAACTAAAATCTGACATAGTGACAAACCTTCGACGGGCAGCAATGCCCGTCGTTTTATTTTGCAGTATCTAGGAGTTTTACCCATGCAGGAACGAATCAGAAATATCGCCATTATCGCCCACGTTGACCACGGCAAAACCACCCTGGTTGACGCCATGCTCAAACATTCCGGTGTCTACCGCGCCAACGAGGCCATCACCGAGCGCGTCATGGACTCCAACGATCTTGAAAAAGAGCGCGGCATCACCATTTTAGCCAAGAACCTCTCCATCCACCATGGCCCATACAAGATCAACATCGTCGACACTCCCGGCCATGCCGACTTCGGCGGTGAAGTCGAGCGCGTCCTGAAAATGGTTGACTCGGTACTGCTGCTGGTAGACGCCCTGGACGGCCCCATGCCGCAAACACGTTTTGTATTGAAGAAGTCCCTGGACCTGGGATTGAAGCCGATCGTGGTCATCAACAAGATCGATCGCCCCGGCGCACGTCCCGACGAGGTTCTGAACATGGTTTTTGACCTGTTCTGCGAGCTGAATGCCTCGGATGACCAGCTGGATTTTCCGGTGGTCTACACCAGCGCCAAGCTGGGCTACGCCAAAATTGACATCAGTATCGAATCGAGCAGTATGGAGCCTCTGTTTGCCGTGGTTGAGTCCAACGTCCGCCCTCCCAAGGGGGATGCCAATGCGCCTTTCCAGATGCTGATCGCCAACATCGATTACAACGATTATATCGGCCGCATGGCGACCGGCAGGATTTTCAACGGCAAGGTGCGAGCCGGCGAGACGGTTGCCATGATCAAGCAGGACGGCACGATTACGCGCGGCCGCATCACCAAACTGCTCGGTTACGAGGGGCTCAAGCAGGTGGACATCGAAGAGGCCGGCACCGGCGATATCGTTACTGTGGCAGGCTTTGAAGAGGTCAGCATCGGCGAAACCCTGGCTTCGGCCGAAAATCCGATCGCAGTTCCCTACGTATCCATCGATGAGCCGACCCTGTCGATGAACTTCATCGTCAACACTTCCCCCTTTGCCGGACGTGAGGGTAAGTGGGTCACCTCGCGTAACATCCGCGAACGCCTGACCAAGGAGTTGCGCATCAACGTATCCCTGCGGGTTGAGGACACCGACAGCGCTGACACCTTCAAGGTTTCGGGCCGCGGCGAGCTGCACCTCTCGATTCTGATCGAGAATATGCGTCGCGAAGGCTTCGAACTGGCCGTATCCAAACCGGAAGTCATCGTCCGGATCAAGGACGGCGTCAAAATGGAGCCGATGGAATATCTGGTGGTGGACGTCGCCTCCGAGTTCCAGGGCACCATTATTGAGAAGATGGGGCCGCGTAAAGGTGAGATGGTTGCCATGGCGCCGATGGGTGACATGGTGCGTCTGGAGTTCATCATACCGGCCAGAGGCTTGATCGGTCTGCGCGGCGAGGTGCTGACCGACACCCGTGGCACGGCTGTAATGACTCACACTTTCCACGAGTATGCTCCCTACAAGGGGGAGATTCCGGGCCGCAAGAACGGCGTCCTGATGGCCATGGAGCATGGCGAGACAACCGCCTATTCACTGGATGCGCTTCAGCCGCGCGGCACCCTTTTCATCGGCGCCGGTGTCGAGGTTTACGGCGGTATGATTATTGGCCAGAACAACAAGGATAACGATCTGGACGTCAACCCCTGCAAGGGCAAAAAACTGACCAACGTGCGCGCTTCCGGCACGGACGATGCCATCAAACTGACTCCCCCGCGCCTCCTGACACTGGAGCAGGCACTTGAATTTATTGATGATGACGAGCTGGTGGAGGTTACTCCTCTCTCAATCCGCCTGCGCAAGAAGGAACTGGATCCAACCAGAAGAAAGCGCGCCTCCAAGGGATAATTTATCCAGATCAGAGTTGGCAAAAAAAAGACCGGAATTTTCCGGTCTTTTTTTGTTATATATATCGATTAATTGGTTGTGTTAATTGAATAGTGTGGTAGAAATCCCGTGTAAATCAAAAATTTTGAGACTACTCCGGGTCCGCTCATGGAACAATACGCGAAAGTTCCGCATTACAGAAGCCTGAAGCGCCTTCTGATAGCCATGGTCACCTTGCTGATTTTACTGCTGACCGGGTTTTCGGTCTGGAAATCAGTGGTCGAATACCGTCTGACGGTCCGTTCGGCAGAACTGTTGACCAGCGGTTACGCCCGGGCCCTTAAGGAACACGCCGAGAGGGCCTTCAGCGAAGCCGATAACATCCTGCTCAATGCCATTGACCATCTCAGGGAACATGGCGGGATCGACGGGGAAAACAGTCCACATCTCAGGGCGTTTCTGACACGACACCCTCGCTCGACTCCGCAGATCGGCGCTATCATCCTGGTTAACCGCAAAGGACTGCTGTTCGCCCATTCGCTTGATGCACCGGTCAAGCAGGCCAATGTGTCCGATCGCGAATACTTTCTTCATCATCGCGATCATCCCGAAGACACCTCACCATTTCTCTCCCGCCCGATCAAAAGCCGGATCAACGGCAAATGGCGCTTCACTCTTTCGCGGGCCGTGCGCTCTCCTTCCGGTCAATTCGAAGGCCTGGTGGCGGTTGCTTTCGAGATGGAGTATTTTCAAAATTTTTACAAATCGCTCGATCTGGGGGAAAAAGGACGCTTTGTCATCCTGCGCAAGGACGGCGTTCTGCTGTTGGCAGTGCCGTTCAACGAAAAGGATTTCAACGTTGATTTCAGTACATCCTACCTGCTGAAAACTTATCTGCCCAAGGCTCCCAAAGGCACCTATCACATCGCAGCCGCTAAAGCACTGCTGGACAAAACCCCCAGAATCATCTCCTACGAATCGCTCATCAGTTTCCCGGTGGTCGTTAATGCAAACGTGGGGACAGATGAAGTCACCGCTTCCTGGCGGGAAAATGCCTACAAGCAGGCCGTTTGGACACTGCTCGTCTCATGCGTGCTGATTTTACTGCTGATTTTACTGCTGCGCCAGATGAAGGAGATCAAACAAGCCTACCGCAGCCAGGCCGAGCAGCAGGCAGAGGTCGCATCTGCCGCCGCCGTCTGGCAGACCACCTTTGACTCGGTTACCGATGCCATCTGGGTCATGGATATTGATCGCAATATCCTGCGCTGCAACAAATCAACTGAAAGAGTATTCGGCCGGTCTGCTGATCAGATCGTCGGCTGCCTTTGCTGTGAAGTGGCTCACCAGAGACCTGACCCGCTTGCAGCCTGCCCGTTCCAGCGCATGATTGACAGCAGGCAGCGCGCCGCTATGCAGTTCAATATAGAAGATCGCTGGTTCGAGGTTTCGGTTGATCCGATTTTTTCAGACAGCGGCGAAATCACCGGCGCCGTACACATCGTTTCCGACATCACGGCGCACAAGCTGGCTGAAAACGAGCGAGACCAGATGGAGATGCAGCTCCGGCAGGCGCAGAAGATGGAGGCCATCGGGCATCTGGCCGGCGGTATAGCACACGACTTCAACAACCTGCTGACCCCGATCATGGGGTATGCCGAAATGGCGGCGGCCAAGATTCCTGAGGGTGATCCGCTGGCGCTAAAATTGTCCGGCATTATTTCCGCCGCCAACAAAGCCAGGGCCCTCACCAAACAACTGCTCGGTTTCAGCCGCCGGCAATCGATTACGCCGGAAGCGATGGATCTTAACGAAGTAATTCAGTCATTTGAAGATATTATTCGCCGAACGATCCTGGAAAGTATCCGCATTGAACTGTTATTGGATCCGGAAGGGGCATTTATCAAAGGTGACCGCTCGCAGATCGAGCAGATCATTCTCAACTTGACAGTAAACGCTCAGGACGCCTTTGACGGGGCTCAGGGGCGGATAAACATTGAAACCAGCCGGATCCGGATGGATGAGGAACAGTCCCGCAGACTCCCCGGCATGACACCGGGTGAATATGTTTTACTGCTTTTTAGAGATAACGGCTGCGGCATGAGCGCCGAGGTCATCAATCATATCTTCGAGCCGTTTTTTACCACCAAAAAGGCCGGCCACGGCACCGGACTGGGGCTGGCGACCGTCTACGGCATCGTCAAACAGCATAATGCCCATATTTCGGTGACAAGCCACGAAGGGGCAGGCACCACCTTCAAAATATATTTCCCGCTCTGTAGTCAAGCGCCCCCCGCGCCCGAAAAGACCGAAATTTCTTCGCACGCAAAAGCAGTCGGCGAAGTCACTATTCTGATTGTGGAAGATAACGATACCGTCAGGGAGATGGTAACCGAGATGCTGGCCGGTTTCGTATACAAGGTGCTGGCGGCGGCCGACGCGCAAAAGGCCATGGAGCTGTCGGCGCAGCAAACTGGGCAGATCGACCTGCTGGTTTCGGATGTGGTCATGCCCGGGATGAACGGCCCGGAACTTTACGAACTGCTCCTGCTGCAAAGGCCGTCTCTCAAAGTTGTTTTCATCTCAGGCTACCCGGTCAATCCGAGCCTGCGGGACGGAACTGTCGCAGACAACTTCAAGTACCTTCAAAAACCCTTCACGACCGAAGCGTTGCTGGAGCGGATCAATCTTGTCCTGTAATTCTTCGGCGTCTCACTGAGTAATCTGATGATTTTTCACCGGCAGGGTGGTATAGTCCGCGCGGAATGATCCAGACTTCTCATGCGGAGCAAGAAAATGGCACAGCAGAAGATATATCTCGTAGGAGCCGGTATTGCCGGTTGGGAGGGTTTCGGAGCCAAGGCGCTGGAAGTCATCGGCAAGGCCGAAACCTTGATCGCCCACCAGCGGCATCTCGACATTTTTCCCGATTTCGGCGGGGAAAGAATGGTTCTTGGAGATCTGCCGGAATTGATGGATTTTCTGAAAAAGACCGACAAACGGGTCGTCATACTGGCTTCAGGCGATCCGACCTTTTTCGGTATTTCGCGCTTTCTGCTTCGCAATCTACCCAAGGAACGCATCGAGATATTCACCAATGTCACCAGCATGCAGTACGCCTTTGCCCGAATCAAGGAACCCTGGGATGACGGCATTTTCGTGTCGGTGCATGGTCGCGGCATGCATCAGGCCGTTGACAAGATCATCTCGGCCGAGAAGGCCTGTGTCCTGACTGACAAGACCAATACCCCGGCCGCAGTCGCAGCCGAGCTGATCGAACGTGGAGCCGAGGGGTACGAGGCCTGGCTCTGTGAAGATCTGGGCATGCCGACCGAGAAATTCACCAAGACAACCGTGCGCGGCCTTCTGGATATCAGCGCTTCAGAGCTGAATATCCTGATTCTGATCCGCACCTATGAGCCAAATCTTGTCCACTACCCGCTGATCGGGATCGATGACGACGAGTTCCACACCTCGAAAAAATTGATCACCAAGCAGGAGGTGCGGGCCGTTACCCTGGCCAAGCTCCAGCTGCAGGACGATCTGGTGCTGTGGGATATCGGCGCCGGAAGCGCCTCTGTCTCCATCGAAGCCTCCAATCTCATGCCCAACGGACGCATCTTTGCCGTGGAACGCAATCCGCAATGCATCGGTTTCATCAACGAAAATCTGAAAAAATTCTGTGCCCGCAACATCAAGCTGATCGAAGCCTTTGCCCCGGACGGCCTGGATGATCTCCCGGATCCGGATCGGGTCTTTATCGGCGGCGCCGGCGGTAAACTGGACGTGATCATCGATACGGTTTCACAGCGGCTCAAGCCGGAAGGGGTGGTGGTGATCAATGCCGTAACCCTGGACACCCTCACCAGGGCGGTAGAGTTTCTGGAAGACCAGGGGTTTACGGTGGAAGCAACCTGCGTCAACATCGCCAAGACCCGCAACCTGACCGAGTACAAGATGTTCGAAGCCCAGAATCCGGTTTACGTCATCTCAGCCAGAAAGGGTGACGAGTAGTGGGGCAGATCTACGCCGTCGGTGTCGGCCCGGGAGACCCGGAGCTGTTGACCCGCAAGGCCGAGCGCGTCCTGCGGAATGCAGATGTGATTCTCGCCCCGGTCTCAAATCCCGCCGAAGCCAGTGTGGCGCTGGAGACAATCCGCGAATTCATTGACGAAACCCGTCAGGAAATCATCATCCACCAGTTCCCGATGACCTCCGACAGAACCAGACTGATACCGGCCTGGCAGGAGGCAGCCGCGCTGATCGCCGGCCACGCGCTGGCCGGGCGTCGGATAGCCTTCATAACCATCGGCGATCCGCTCTTCTATTCCACCTTCATCTACTTGCTGCGTATCCTGCATGAGCAGTGGCCGCAACTTCCGATCGAGATCATCCCCGGCATCTCCAGCATCAACGCCTCGGCGGCCCAGGCCGGCATCCCGCTGGTTGAATCGGAAGAGAAGATGGCGGTTATTCCGGCCACGGCCGGGATCGAGCAGATAGCGCTCGCGCTGAGCCAGTTTGAAACAGTAATCCTTTTGAAAGTCAAACCGCTTTTCGCCCAGATTCTGGAACTGCTCTGCCGGCAGGGGCTTGAGGCAGGCACCGTATTTGTCGAACGGGTCGGCAGCTCCCGTCAGAAAATAATGACCGATTTTACCCAAATCTCGGCCCATTCTCCGGATTACCTGTCGCTTCTGATCATCAAGCGGCCTGTTTTGCTGAATTGATTATACTGACTGGATATCATCCCCCGGCTTGATCATCCCGCCGGAAATAACTTTGGCAAAGATCCCCTCCTTGGGCATGACGCAATCACCGGCCTGATAGAAAATGGCGCAGCGGGTGTGACACTCCTTACCGATCTGGGTCACTTCCAGCAGGGTTTCCCCAATCCGGAGACGTGTGCCGATCGGCAGAGAAACCAGCTCAATGCCGTTGGTAGTTATATTCTCTGCAAAATCACCCGAATCCACATCCAGCCCCAACGCCCGCATCTTGTCAATACTCTCCGAAGCCAGAAGGCTCACCTGGCGGTGCCAGTCACCGGCATGGGCATCGCTGACAATGCCATGATTTTCAAGCAGTTCCACCGAATCAACCGGGGTCTTGCGCTCCCCTTTTTTCTCGCTTATGCAGACCGCTACTACCTTTGCCATAACAGTTATCCCCCTACTTGAGACATCGTAAAATTTGTGTGGCTGTAGCCATCCTGCGAGATTTCATGCCGCTCCGGTTTGCCGGACACGATATGCCTCAGCGCCGCTGCCAGTCCCTGGCGGTCCGGCGGCCTGAGCCACGGCAGCAGATCGGTCTTTTCATCCGAAAAAAGACATCCTTTGGCCTGTCCGGTGGAGGTAACCCGAATACGGTTGCATTCACTGCAGAAATGGCCGGATACGGCGGTGATAATGCCGATACTGCCACGGGCACCGGGAATGCGAAAATCCCGGGAAGGCCCTGCAAACGGCCCTTTATCGACCGGCTCCAGCGAGTGTATCGCCTCAATGCGCTGCAGGATCTCTTCTCCCGATATGCAGTAACGCTGCCACCCCTCCTCCTTGACCGCCGGCATATACTCGATAAAGCGGATGGAGTTGCCTCTGCTGCGGGACATCTCGGCGAAGTCGAGAATCTCTTCATCGTTGACCCCGCGCATGATGACACAATTGATCTTGGGAGGCGGAAAACCGGCCTGTTCGGCGGCATCCAGCCCTGCCAGCACTCTGCCGAGATCGCCACCTCGTGTGATCTCGCTGAAGGTCTGCGGCTTCAAGGAGTCGAGACTGACATTCAGGCGCTGCACGCCGGCCCGGTACAGACCAGCGGCCATTTCGGCCAGCTTCAGACCGTTGGTGGTCAGGGCCAGATGCCTGAGACCGGGGATTACCGCCAGTTTTTCCAGGAAAGCGGTCAAGCCGACCCGCACCAGAGGTTCGCCGCCGGTGATACGGATCTTCTCGATTCCGAGCTCCACAGCAGTTTCGGCTATCAGCTGAAGCTCTTCATACGTCAGCACCGCCTCGTGCCCGCGCTTGACAATCCCTTCCTTGGGCATACAGTAGAAGCAGCGCATGTTGCAGCGGTCGGTCACTGATAACCGCAGATAATTTATGTTTCTCCCGATGGAGTCAGTCAGTTGCATAAAACCATTCTCTCACTCGCTCACGTTGTTCGCTCAAGCTCACAGAGCTCACAGAGGATTTTAAAATGTAATACCGGTTGGTTTTCTCAGTGCGCTTTGTGAGCTCTGTGAGAAAATCGACTTTGATGTACTGATCTGATTTGACGCTATCCCTTTATTATCTGTGTTTCCACAAAGTCGGCCACCTGCGCTGTGTTGTTGATATCCAGCAGCGGCACATCCAGCTCCAGCGGGGAATCTGAAGCGACCGCCACCAGGGTCGGATCATGCTCCTCCCCCCGGCAGATCAGGGTGGCGCTGCGTTCGCTGCGATGCACCTCTATCTTGGGCAGTCCGCTCTTCTTGAACCCTTCGGTCAGGATTACATCTACATCGGCAAAGTAGGTGGCGATCAACTCATCAACCGGGGGCGGTTCCGGATGCCTTTTTATCAGGGCCAGTTTTTCCGGCGAAGAGACCAGCATTGTATCGGCGCCGGCATGGGTCAGACGCCAGCTGTCCTTGCCGGGGTAATCGATTTCAAAACGATGGGCATCATGCTTGATGACCCCCACGCGGTAACCGCGCTGTTTCAGCTCGGCGATGACCTTCTCCAGCAGAGTGGTCTTGCCGGTTCCGGATTTGGCGACAAATGAGACGGCTTTGGCGATCATACGCTCCTCGTACATCATGGATGTTGCTGCCAGGTTTTAAAATAGTAGACCAACACCACTTTGCTTGCAAAGCAAAAAGCTCAAAAAATTGACCTTTGTCATGTAGGATGCTAGAAATCCGGATCATGATCACATCCATGGAAACACTTACAAAACAGCAAAAGAGTGACATCAGGCTGATCGGCAAGTTTGTCGAGGTCTATTGCGACGGGAAACATGCAACGGCCGAGAAAATGGCTTTTCCGCTTCCGCAAGATCTTGGTGAGCGCCGGATCTGCAGAGACTGTTCGGATTTCCTGGCCTACGCTGTGGCAAGGCGGCTGAAATGCCCGCTGGAATCCGAGAAGCCCAGCTGCAAGCATTGCCGTATTCACTGTTATGCCAGGCCGCAGTTGGCGAAGGTCAAGGAGATTATGGCCTATTCGGGCAAAAAACTGATGCTCAGGGGAAGACTGGACTACATCTGGCACTATTTTTTCTGATCCGTTCTAATTTGCCGCCAAGTCCCTTCTCCCTGAGGGAGAAGGTGGCCGAAGGCCGGATGAGGGGGAGCAGTGCCTCATAATCCAGCATCCCCCCCTCACCCTGACCCTCTCCCTCATGGAGAGGGGACTATTTAGAATACCAAGCGGCAAATTAGAGCTACTTAGGCTGCTTCCTACAAACCTGATCACTCAAAAGGAGAACCACCATGCTGAGAAAAATCGTAAAAATTGATCAGGACAAATGCAACGGCTGCGGAGAATGCGTCCCATCCTGCGCCGAAGGGGCCATCACTATTATCAACGGCAAGGCCGTTCTGGCTGCCGATAACCTCTGCGACGGCCTGGGGGCCTGCCTGGGCGAATGCCCGATGAACGCCATTACCGTCGAGGAGCGCGAGGCGGATGAATTCGATGAAGCGGCTGTAGAGCAGCATCTGGCGGCTTTAGGCCAACCCGCTCCACCACACCAGCACACGCCACCACAACAGGCCGCACCCGCCCGGCAGCAGCACGCCGGCGGCGGCTGCCCCGGTTCGCGCGCCATGAGCTTTGCGCCGGCCCAGGAATCAACCGCGCCTGCTTCAGGAGCCAGCATCCAGAGTCGTCTGGCCCAATGGCCGGTACAACTGACCCTGGTCCCCACCACAGCGCCCTATTTCCAGGGGGCCGACCTGCTGATCACCGCCGACTGCGTTCCGTTCGCCTACGCCAACTACCACGAGGATTTCCTCAAGGGCAAGGCGGTGGTAGTCGGCTGCCCCAAACTTGATGACAACAACTTCTATCAGCAGAAACTGACCGAGTTGTTCAGTAAATCGGATATAAAGAGCATTACCGTGCTAAAGATGGAAGTCCCCTGCTGCGGCGGCATCGCCGTAGCGGCCAGACAGGCGCTGGCAGCCAGCGGCAAGCAGATTCCGTACCGGGAAGTAACCATCGGGATTCAGGGCGGTATTAAAGGCTAAGTTTCTTCGCTATCTGTAAAAACAGATTCATATTTTGTCAGTTTTGACCGGTTAGGTATTTGCAGTTGCACGAAAATCCCCCCACCCCTTGCGGGCGGGGGTTAGGGGGCGGGGGGATTTGCCACATTTGACTCAGTTGGCAGCTTCACCCACCCCCCGCCCCCCGCCCGTCCAGGGAGGGGGAGTTTAGAGCAATAACCAAACGGACACTGCTGATATTTACTTGAATGCAAGACGAAATAAATTTATTCTGCATGCTCCGAATCTGGTGCCAGCCGGTTCGCTATCAGCAAAGTCACAGAGGACGGCGCATGCATAATCCTATAAATTTACTCAAACGAACCGGTCTGCTGGTGGTCAGTATCTGTTTCATGACAGCATCCGTTCCCGGCAAAGTACATGCCGTACTTCCGGGAGATTTGAACGCTAACGGGACAGTGAGCATATCGGAAGTCCAAAAAGTGATTAATTCATTCCTGGGATTGATTCCTGATTCTCCGCTGGTAACAGCCGGGAAAGTTGTATTTGGCTCACCCAGCAGTTTTACGGTAACCGGAACAGACCTTGACAAGACAGTCGCAA
This sequence comes from Deltaproteobacteria bacterium, assembly GCA_016219145.1. GTDB lineage: Bacteria > Desulfobacterota > Desulfuromonadia > Geobacterales > Pseudopelobacteraceae > JACRCG01. The sequence continues at coordinate 25,010 of JACRCG010000276.1, forward strand.
CACCCACCGGCGCCTGCACAAACCTGACCGAGCAGCCGGGCGGCACGGCAACGCTGCGCTCATACTCGTGTGTTCCATCAGCAGTGGGTGCCCTGGATATCTCTATAAGCTCGGCCTCAAATGGGGCGCTGCTCTCCCAGGCAAGATTTTCGGTCCCGAACCCTCAGGTAACGATGGTTACGACGATGGGAACCATTGTGATAGAACTGAATCCGGCCAAGGCACCGAAAACCGTGAACAATTTTCTGCAGTATGTCCGTGAAGGCTTTTACGATAATACGATCATCCACCGTGTCGTTAAGGGCTTTGTTGTTCAGGGGGGTGGCTACGGTACAAACCTGACCCAAAAAGCTACTCACGCTGCTATCGAGCTGGAACCGCCTTCTGTAACCGGGCTGACCAATACACAAGGCACAATAGCGATGGCAAGAACCGCAGAATTGAATTCTGCCACCTCCCAGTTTTACTTCAATACGGTTAACAACAGTCCGGGGCTTGACCTACCAGCTGCAGGTCAAACTCTGGGTGGGTATGCAGTATTCGGGAGCATTGTACAAGGTATGCCGGTTGTTCAGGCCATCGATGTTGTCCCGGTCGATGTGACATATAATCTTCCTGTTACCATGATCACCATAACATCAGCCAGGCAGACTCAATAACAGGTCAGACAAAACATGCCACCAACCATCGAAATAATTCAGGCTGACATAACAACCCTGGCGGTGGATGCCATTGTCAACGCCGCCAACAACACCCTTCTGGGCGGCGGCGGCGTTGATGGCGCCATCCACCGCGCTGCCGGGCCGCAGCTGGTGCAGGAGTGCGCCGGACTGATGGGGTGTGAAACCGGCGACGCCAAGATCACCGCAGGTTACAGATTACCTGCCCGGCACGTTATCCACACGGTCGGCCCGGTCTGGCAGGGCGGCGACAAAGGCGAGCCGGGATTGCTGGAATCGGCCTACCGCCGCTGCTTTGAGGTGGCGCACCAGTACGGTCTGAAAAGCATCGCCTTTCCCGCCGTCAGCGCCGGTGTCTATGGTTATCCGATGCGCGAGGCGGCCGTAATCGCCATTTCCGCAGCTCAAAATGCAATCTGCTTGTATCCGGAACTGGAACGAATCATCTTTGTCCAGTTCAGCGAGCCGGCACAACAGGTCTACCGGGAAGCAGCAGCCAGACTCGGTGTAAAATAGGGGCGAACCATGCTTGAACTTCTTCGCAGCATCCCCGGCCCACAATTTCTGATACTCTTCCCACTGCTGGTTATCGCCGGCATCGCAATCGGCAGGATGCAGATCAACAATGGCCGGTCCGGGTTACGGATGCCGGAACTGTCCGAGTTTTCGCCATCTTCAATTGCATGTTTGCGCGGCGGGTGGGAACTGGTTTTGAAAACAGCTGTCTTCAGTCTCTGGCAGCGCGGTGTCATCGAACTGGTAAACGACACCGGCAGTGAAACAGAGAAGACCAGACAACTGTTTGGTACGGTGACTATACAGATCAAGAGCAAACAGGCATCCCGCTATCTGTTCCGAAGGGCCGACGGCGCCTCTCTTCCGGCCGAACGGATCGAGATGGCGGTCTGGAGATTCCTCGAAACTGAACGTAAACCAGAGGACTTTTTCAAGGCCGCGACCCTGCAATCGTTTGTTGAAACCCATGTGCGGCAATCGCAAACAGAACTGGAGCGGAGCGGGCTGCTGAGATCGGCCGATCAGCACAGCAATGCCTGGCTGACCTACCTGGCGGTTCTGGTCGCTGTGGAGGGGATCGGCATAACCAAGCTGCTGCTCGGTCTCAGCCACGACAAGCCGGTCGCCTTTCTCGCGATCATGATGGTTGTCGCGTTTCTGGCGGTCTCAATTGCGCTTAACCCTTCCACAAAACTCACCCCGCTCGGCAAAGCATTTCTGAAAAAACTGGAGGAACACTTTGGCTGGCTAAAGGATGCGGTCAAAGACAAAGAAGCACCGGGCATCGATCCGGCTTACGCCTTTGCCATTTTCGGCACGACGGTTCTGGCCGGCACCCTGCTGTATGCCCCGTTCAGCGAAGCCTTTCCCGCCAGAACGACCGGAGGCTGCGGTGGCAGCGGCTGCGGTGGCAGCGGCTGTGGCGGAGGCGGATGCAGCGGCGATGGTGGTTGCGGCGGCTGTGGCGGCGGGGATTAAGTATCATGGTTCGTGATGTAACGAACACGACCAACGGATACCTCCCACGGTCCTTACTCCTGCAATGGCATATCACCGAACGCTGTGATCACTCCTGCCGTCATTGTTATCAGGAAGGCACACTTGCGGATCTCCCCTTTGACACTCTGCTCACCATTCTGGAACAGTTCCGCTCACTGCTCGCCAGACTTTGCTCTGAATCTCCGCACAGAATCCCGGCACATATCACGATCAGCGGCGGTGAACCGTTTCTGCGGGATGACTTTTTTGATCTGCTGCAACGCCTGCATGACCTGCGCCGCGAGTTCAGCTTTGCAATCCTGACCAGCGGCAGCCTGATAGATGCTGCTACGGCGATGAGGCTCAAACTACTCGCCCCCAAATTCGTCCAGGTCAGCCTGGAAGGGAAAAAAGAGACGCATGATTCCATCCGCGGCCGGGGGGATTTCGAGCGGGTGCTGGCTGCTATTCATTATCTGAAAAAGGCTGGAGTCCCTGTGCTGATCTCTTTTACCGCTCATCGGGGGAATTTCAGGGAGTTCGGCCAGGTGGCTGCAATCGGGAGAAAGCTTGGTGTCAAGCGGGTATGGGCCGACCGTTTCGTGCCGCTGGGAGGTGCTGCGTCACAAAGAGATCTGGTGCTGACGCCGCAGGAGACGGATGATTTCCTCGGAATCCTGGCAACGGCAAACAAAAAACGTCCGCTGCTCCCCTGTCCGACCGAAGTTGCCACTCTGCGCGCGCTGCAATTCCGCGCCGGGGGCGGCAAACCTTACCGCTGCCAGGCCGGGCGCGAACTGCTGACGGTTATGGCCGACGGCACACTGGCGCCTTGCCGCCGCATGCCGCTGCTGATCGGCAACCTGCTTGAAGACAATTTATCTGAACTTTACTTCGAAAGCCCGCTTCTGCGGGAGTTGCGAGAAGACAAAATCCCCACTGAATGCGGCGCCTGCTTCTATCGTGAACTCTGCGGCGGCGGACTGCGCTGTCTCTCACAGGCCATGCAAGGCTCATTCAACCTTGCCGACCCGGGCTGTTCAATGCTACAACACCCCTCATGCTCCAGTTAATCAATCTATCCAAAGACTTTGCCGGCACCCCGCTCTTCACCAACATCTCCTGGCACCTGAAAAAGGGTGAGCGAGTGGCGCTGGTCGGTGAGAACGGCGCCGGTAAATCAACGCTGATGAAGATTATTGCCGGATTGACTGAAACGTCGTCGGGCGAGATCCAGTTTGCCAAAGGAGCAAAGGCCTCCTATCTGCCTCAGGACGGAATTGTCACCACCGGTCAGTCGCTGTTTCATGAAGCGCGTTCGGCGCTGGCCGAACTGCTGGCAATGGAGGAGGAACTGCACCGTATCGGACAGGATCTGGAAAAACTTCCCCACGACTCACCCGAACATGATCAACTGTTGACCAGGTACGGCGAACTACAGGAGCAGTTCCGCCATCACGGCGGCTATACCATGGAAGCCGAAATCGGCTCGGTATTAAAGGGCCTGGGCTTCTCGCAGTCCGACTGGCAGCGTGACTGCGGCGAGTTCTCGGGCGGCTGGCAGATGCGCATCGCCCTGGCGCGCCTGCTGCTGCAGAAGCCGGATGTACTGCTGCTGGACGAGCCGACCAACCATCTGGATATCGAGGCGCGCAACTGGCTGGAAGAGTACCTCTGTTCCTATCCCGGCTCGGTTATCCTGGTCTCCCACGACCGTTATTTCATGGACAGTGTCTGCAGCCGCATCGCCGAGGTCTGGAACCACACCATCAGCGACTATCACTGCAACTACTCGCGCTATCTTGTGCAGAGGGAAGAGCGGGTTTCGGCCCTGCGCGACGCCAAGCGCCGCCAGGATGAAGAGGTCGAGAAGACCGAGGACTTCATCCGCCGCTTCCGTTATCAGGCCAACAAGGCCTCACTGGTGCAGTCGCGCATCAAGCAGCTCGAAAAAGTCGAACGGATCATTCTGCCCCCCGAGCGAAAGAAGATCCGCTTCCAGTTCCCGGTAGCTCCCAAGAGCGGAAAGACAGTCTGCGAACTGAAAGGAGTTACCCGTTCGTTCGGCGCTCACGTCGTCCTTGACCGGATCAACCTGACCATTGATAAAGGGGAGCGGATTGCGCTGGTAGGGCATAACGGCGCCGGGAAATCGACCCTGATGGCACTCTTGGCCGGGGGTGAATTTCAGGGTGGCGAGCGGATTATCGGGCATAATGTCAGCATGGACTATTTTGCCCAGGATCAGGCCAATACGCTGGATCAGAGCCGTTCAGCCTATGATGAACTTTACGCTGACGCGCCCTATGACATGGTGCCAAAATTGCGGGACATACTGGGGGCGTTTCTCTTCTCGGGCGACGATATCCACAAGCCGGTCAGCGTGCTCTCCGGCGGGGAGCGCAACCGCCTGGCGCTGGCCAAAATGCTGCTGCGCCCCTCCAACCTTCTGCTGATGGATGAGCCGACCAACCATCTGGACCTGTTCAGCAAGGAGGTGCTGCTGGATGCCCTGAAGGGTTTTGACGGCACGGTGGTGTTCGTCTCGCACGACCGCTATTTTGTCAATGCCCTGGCAACACGGGTGGTCGAGGTAGACAGCGGTCAGGTGGAAAATTTCTTCGGAGATTACGAGTATTACCTGGAGAAAAAAAACGGTGCCTTGGCGACCGCGCTTGCTCAACCCCGGATATCAAACCACGAACCGCGAACCACGAACCGTGAACCCGGAACTATTCCCGCCCCGCTCCCTCCACTGAACAAGGAAGTCCGCCTTAAGGACCGCGAAGAGGAAAAGCGCCGCAAGCGCGAGGAACAGGCCCGTCAGAAGCAGATGAGTGAAATCGAGCAGCAGATTTCGTCGCTGGAAAAGGAGTTGGCGCTCCTGGAGACCGAGATGAACGAAGCGGGCTACTTCGACGACCCAGAGCGGGGTCTGCAAGGCGGCGAACGCCATGCGTCCCTGAATGAGCGGCTGGGGGAGCTGTACGGGAAATGGGAAGGTTTGTCAGGCTGACACATTGTTAATCACGACTTGCCACCAAAACGGCAGCAATGCCGTTTTTTTGTTTGTATGGCATTTAATGTACGGTTTTGTTATAAGCATTTGGTAATTTTGATCAAGTCGGCTGACAGCAAGCACAAAGGCCCGCAGATTATGAAACTTGCCGTTGTTCCACCTGTAAAATCACTCAGCAAGGCCTACCTCAAACAGTGCCTCAAGCGTGAACAGATCGAGCTTTTCAAGGCCAATCTGGCCCGCATGTTCGAGCGTATCCGTAGCGACGAGCACGAAGAGCACCTCAAGAATATCGTCTCCGACTTCCTCAAGGACACCTGGTACAAACAGACCAACGAGATCAACACCAGCGGCCGCGCCGATCTGGCGATTCACAACAGGATGACCTCCGCCTCATCGGTCGGAGTGCTGATAGAGGTCAAGCGGCCCGCCAACAAGAACGAGATGATCTCGCCCGAGCGCCCCAATGCCAAGGCGCTGCACGAGCTGCTGCACTACTACATGCAGGAGCGTTACATCAAGGACAACAAGGAAATCCGGCATCTGATCGTCTGCAATATCCATGAGTGGTACATCTTCGACGCAGTTGATTTTGAGCGTTTCTTCTTCCACAACCAGAAGCTGGTCAAGAGCTACAAGGAGTGGAACGACGGCCTGCTGGTCAGCACAAATACTGACTGGTTCTATCAGGAGATTGCCAAACCCTTCATTGAAAAGGAGCTGGACGAACTTCCCTGCACGTACTTTGATTTGCGGGATTACGTAGGGGCGATACCTTGTGTTCGCCCGCCTTTGGTTGAAAATTGCAGCAGTGGTGGCGATTTTGAAAAGGGCGATCACAAGGATGCGCCCCTACAGAAACGATTGATTGCCCTCTACAAGATTCTCTCCCCGACACACCTGCTCAAGCAGAGTTTCAGCAACGACAGCAACTCGCTCAACAGGGAATTTTACAGCGAACTGCTGCATATCATCGGTCTGGAAGAGGTCAAGGACAAGGGCAAGAAGCTGATCCGCCGCAAGCCGGAAGGGAGCCGCAATGACGGCTCGCTGCTGGAGAATACGATCAATGTTCTCAACGTGCGACACAGGCTACCCCCTCTGCCTGAGGGAGAGGGGCGGGGTGAGAGGGTTTTCGACGTTGCCCTGGAATTGTGCATCACCTGGCTGAATCGCCTGCTGTTCCTGAAGCTGCTGGAAGGACAGTTGATCGGCTATCACAAGGGGGATCGCAGCCATGCCTTCTTGAACAGCAGCCGGATTGAGGATTTCGACGAACTGAACGAACTGTTCTTCGAGGTACTGGCGGTCAGAGTGGACGAACGGAGCGAATCTGTCCGCGCCAAGTTCGGCAACATCCCCTACCTGAACAGTTCCCTGTTCGAGGAAAGCGACCTGGAGCGGGCCACCATGCGGATTAACGAGCTTAAAAACCGGCTCGACCTGCCGCTGCACGGTTCAACTGTTCTGAAGGCCGCCAACGGTAAGCGCCTCACCGGCAGTAAAAGCACCCTTGGATATCTGTTCGAATTTCTGGACGCCTACGATTTCGGAGCAGAAGGGAGCGCCGACATTCAGGAGCAGAACAAGAGCATCATCAACGCCTCGGTGCTGGGGCTTATTTTCGAGAAGATCAACGGCTACAAGGACGGCTCCTTCTTCACCCCCGGCTTCATCACGATGTACATCTGCCGTGAGACCATCCGCCGCGCCGTGCTGCGCAGGTTCAACGAGACCTACGGCTGGGACTGCGCCAACATCACCGAACTGCACAACGACCTCTATCGCCGGCGCATTCCGTTGAACGAAGCCAACACACTGGTCAACAGCCTCAAAATCTGCGATCCGGCGGTCGGTTCCGGCCATTTCCTGGTCTCTGCCTTGAACGAGATCATAGCTGTCAAGAGCGAGTTGCGGATACTGGCCGATAGCGACGGAAAGCTGCTGCGCTGTGATGTCACCATTGAAAATGACGAGTTGATCGTTACCGTCGATGACCAGATTTTTGAGTACAATTACAGGGACTCCGAATCACAGCGGGTGCAGGAAACGCTCTTCCACGAGAAAGAGACCATCATTGAAAACTGCCTCTTCGGCGTGGATATCAATCCCAAGTCAGTCGCCATCTGCCGTCTGCGGTTATGGATAGAGCTGCTGAAGAATGCCTATTACCGGAAAAGCCCAACCCCCCTCAATCCCCCCTTATCAGGGGGGAGGCCGTTAGCTCCCTCCCTTGATAAGGGGAGGGCCGGGGAGGGGTTGCAACTGGAAACCCTGCCCAACATCGATATCAACATCAAGTGCGGCAATTCCCTGATCAGCAGGTTTGCCCTGGCCGGAACTCCGAATTTCCCGGCCTCCAGCAGGAAAAAGCAAAAGGAATTGGCCGATAAATACCGCGAGCTGGTTTTTTTCTACAAGCATTCTCCAAGCAACAAAGCCGAAATTCGGAAGCAGATTGAAAACCTCAAGCACGATCTGGAAAACTTCGGCCTGCCCAAAGACAAGGATCTGATTGCCTTGCGGAAAAAAGAGAACGAAGTTGCTCAGCTTGGATTTGCCTTTGACAAACAGGGGGCGGAGGCACGGCAAAAGCTTTTGGCAGAGGTGGGGGTGTTACAGAAGCGCTTTGCCGAGAAGGAACGGCTGGTCTACAACAACGCCTTCGAATGGCGTTTCGAGTTTCCCGAGGTGCTGGATGAAGAAGGCGAATTTGTCGGTTTTGACGCGATTATCGGTAATCCGCCTTACATCCGGCAGGAAGCCATCAAAGAACAGAAACCGGCTTTTATGGAGATGTTCGGCTCGTTTTTCTGCGGTACTGCCGATATCTACACCTATTTCTACAAAACCGGCCTGAATCTGCTCAAGCCCGGCTCCACACTCTGCTACATCGCCCCCAACAAATTTATGCGGGCCGGTTACGGTAAAAACACCCGCGAGCTGCTGACAACAGTGGCCAGACCGTTGATGGTACTGGATTTTGGCGATTTGCCGATTTTTGATGAGGCCACGACGTATCCTTCGATTGTGATGGTTCAAAACGTAGGGGCGATACCTTGTGTTCGCCCGCCTTTGGGTGGTAATGGCAAGATTGCTGGCCGTTACGGCAAGGGCGATCACAAGGATACGCCCCTACACAAACAAACCTTTTTCACCGCCACCTTCACCGCCACCGACCAGTTGACCAGCTTCGACGAAACCCTGGCTGCCATCGGCTTCAGCATGCCGGTTGCGGCGTTAAGAAATGAGGGTTGGACGCTGGAACGCCCGGATGTTCTGGCCTTGATGGACAGATTGCGTGTGGTTGGAAAGCCTCTGGGTGCGTATGTGGAAGGAAAGTTTTACTATGGCATCAAGACCGGCTTGAACGAAGCCTTTATCATTGATGAGGAGACAAAAGCCCGTCTGATTGCCGAAGACCCGAAAAGTGCCGGGATCATCAAACCTTGGCTGCGAGGGCGAGACATACGGAAGTGGCAGGCGGATTGGGCTGGACTGTATATCATTGCCATTGCCAGCAGCGGCAACAGGGAATGGCCTTGGTCGCAGGAGGCATCTGAATCAACTGCGCGACCTCTGTTTGAGCAGGCCTACCCGGCGGTTAACAAGCACCTTTCTCAATGGGAAACAGGACTCCGGAAACGCGATGACAAGGGACGTTTCTGGTGGGAGTTGCGGGCTTGTGTTTATTGGGAAGAGTTTTATAAAACCAAGCTTGTTTATCAAGAAATCGCTACTTTTCAGTCCTTTGCATACGCCGAATCAGGACTGGTCTGCAACAACAAATGTTTTCTTATTCCAGAAAAGAACGATTTTTTTCTAGCTCTGCTGAACAGCAAACTACTCTGGTGGTTTATTGGTAACCTGACCTCCGGGCTAGTAGGCGGCGCTCGTGCCATGCAAATGCCCTACATGCAACAGCTCCCCATCCCACCCGCCACCGACGCCCAGCAAGCCCCCATCATTGAGCGCGTCCAGAGAATCCTTGAGATAAAAAACAACTCAAAGGCGGGCTTCGACTCCGCTCAGCCAACAACCAGTTCCCTGAGCGGAGTCGAAGGGGACGTCCCGCAACTTGAAGCCGAAATAGACCGCCTTGTGTACGACCTTTACGGCCTGACCGACGAGGAGATGGCCGTGGTAGAGGGCAAGAAATGAGTCCCCGCCCTTCGGCACTGCGCGCTCACGGCGGCTACCGCCAGCTGCGTTCATTTCAGGTGACTGAGATCATCTACGACGGCACGGTCTCGTTCTGCGACCGCTTCGTAAACAAACGCTCGCGAACGCATGATCAGATGGTCCAGGCTGCGCGCAGCGGACGCCAGAACATCGCCGAAGGGAGCAGGGCCTCGGCGACATCGAGCCAGACGGAATTACGCCTGGTGAATGTGGCGCGCGCCAGCCTGGACGAACTGCTGCTGGATTATGAAGATTATCTTCGTCAGCGCAGGCTATCGGCCTGGGGCAAGGATGACCCTCAGGCGCGGGAAGTGCGTGCTTTGGGGAAAACACATCCGACTGATCAGTCAGATCGGACCGATCGGTCTGATTCTCCAAATCGGTCGGATGCTGAATCCTATTCCCCCTGGCTGAACCATGCCGATCCGGCGGTGGTTGCCAACACTCTGATTTGCCTGATTCATCAGGCAAATTATCTGCTGGATCGCCAGATTGCCGGCCTGGAGAAGCAATTCATCAGCGAGGGGGGCTATAGCGAGCGGTTGCACGCTGCCCGTCTTGATGAGCGTCGAAAACAGACTGCAATTAATCCGACTGATCAGTCGGATCGGACTGATCAGTCGGATCTGAAACCTTGCCCGGCCTGTGGCCAGCCGATGCTGCTCCGCACAGCACGGCAAGGGGCTCGTGCCGGATCACAATTCCGGGGTTGTTCGGGATATCCAGAATGCAGGACGACCTTGCCGCTGTAGAGATCTGAATACAAGAGGTGAACCATGACCACACGCATTGAAAAAGACAGCATGGGTGAAATGGAAGTTCCGGCCGAGGCTTACTACGGGGCGCAGACGGCCCGGGCCGTGCATAACTTCCCGATCTCCGGCCTGAAACCGCACCCGGCCTTTGTCTGGGCTACGGTAATCATCAAGAAATGCGCGGCCAGAGCCAACATGTCCACCGGCCGGCTGGACGGGGAAATCGGCAACGCCATAGTGGCAGCCGCTGATGAAGTGCTGGCCGGTGCGCTGGCCGATCAGTTCGTGGTCGATCCCTTTCAGGCCGGGGCCGGGACATCCCACAACATGAACGCCAACGAAGTACTGGCCAACCGGGCGCTGGAGCTTTTGGGGCGGGAGCGGGGCGACTTTTCCACGCTGCACCCCAACGACCATGTCAATATGGCTCAATCCACCAATGATGTTATCCCGACCGCCATCCGCCTGGCCTCGCTGGAAATGCTTGATCCGCTGCTGGAGCGGCTGGAAGAGCTGGAACTGGCTCTGTCCGCCAAGGCGGGGGAGTTCGATCATATCCTCAAATCAGGGCGCACCCACCTTCAGGACGCCGTGCCGATCCGGATGGGACAGGAGTTCGGCGCTTATGCCGCCGCCATCCGCAAGAACCGCGAGGGGCTGGAATCCTGCATCCCGGCCCTGCTGGAACTGGGCATCGGCGGCACCGCCGTCGGAACCGGCCTGAACGCCGAGCCGGCCTATATCAAGGCCATGATCGAAGAGCTTACCGTAGCAACCGGCTTTCCGCTGGTGGCTAGCCCGGATCTGTTCGAGGCCATGCAGAACATGGATCCCTTCCTGGCGCTGTCATCGTCCTTACGCCGCACGGCGGTCAACCTGGGTCGCATCGCCAACGACCTGCGCCTGCTGGCATCCGGCCCCCGCACCGGTCTGGACGAAATCCGCCTGCCGGCCATCCAGCCCGGCTCATCGATCATGCCGGGCAAGATCAATCCATCGATGGCCGAGATGACCAACATGGTCTGCTTTCAGGTGATGGGGTGCGATCAGGCTGTGCTGCTGGCGGCCCAGGCCGGACAGCTGGAGCTGAATGTGATGATGCCGCTGATTGCATGGAACCTGACTTTTTCAATGGAATTGCTCAGGAATTGCGTGCAGAAATTCACCGGATCATGTATAAGCGGAATAAGCGCCAACGAAGCGCGCTGCCGCCGTTATCTGGATGATTCGCTGGGGCTGGTGACAGTCCTGGCGCCCTACATCGGCTACAACGCCTCAGCTGCCATCGCCAAGGAATCTCTGGCCGGCGGACGGAGTATCCGCGAGATAGTGCTGGAACAGAAGTTGATGGATATTGAAGAGCTGGACAGGATCATGCAGCCGGAGCATCTGACCGAACCGGGGTTGCCTGAATAATATAAAAAGGAGAAAGATGAGATGAAAGAAGAGGTACTGAAAGTATTGGAGCAGGTTCGCCCCGCTCTGCAGGCTGATGGCGGCGATGTTGAGCTGGTTGAAGTTACCGAAGACGGCATCGTCAAGGTGCGCCTGAAGGGCGCCTGCGGCAGTTGCCCGATGTCCACCATGACTTTGAAGATGGGGATCGAGCGCGCCATGAAAGCACAGATTCCAGGGGTTGTGGAAGTCCAGCAGGTCTGATTTCAACATCGGAATAAGCCGCGAAAACGCTCCTTCAGTCCCGCTGAAAGGAGCGTTTGTTATTGTCCGGCAGCCCGATCTGCACGGATCGCCCCGGCAATATCGCTGCCGGCTGAGACGATGGCCCGGTTATAGGCGGCCACCAGAGCGTCGTAACCATCCCTGCCCCTGCTTTCCTGCACATTCGAGCGCCCTGTTTTTATCGAACCGCCGGATGATCGGCTTACTTTCCAGACCGCATCCAGATACACCAGATCACTGGTGGCATCCAGGCGCCGGATGTCCAGCGTCACCTTGTAGTCCGGCTCTGCGGCGCTGGTTTGGGGGTAGGCTGTAACCAGATCTGATGCAAGCCGGTTGGCCAGTGTATCTACCAAAAGACGGGTAATCCCGTCTTTCAATGGTTCTGCCCAACGCTGCATTTCCAGTATTTCCACACGATTGCCGGTCAGACGCTCAACCATCTGCGGTCGATCCACCAGATCCGGAAGAGAAACGTGCGTCACCGATACAGCGGGTGGAGCGTTTAACGGCTCGGCCGGTTTAACTCCCGTGATGGTTCCCAGCGTATAAAAATTGACCTGCGGCGATCTGCTGCAGCCGGCCATGGCTGTCCCGAGGCATAGCACCGTTATGCCGGTGATTACTTGCCGAAAGTTCATTTTTCATCCCCCTTCTTGCCGCGCAGCAGCGCTTCCGGATTGCGTTCAAGATAGTCGCCCAGCACTCTTAAGGATTTGGCGGCCCGGCTTATTTCGCGCAGGGTCTCCCGCAGATCAAGCTGAAACGGCGCTTCCGATGAGAGCGTCTGTTTCGCTTCTCCCAGGGTTTTTCGCAGATCCTCCAGCGATTTACGCACATCCGTCATCAGGGCGCGCGCCTCCGGCACAATCGCAGCGTCAACGTTTTTAAGCAGGTTGTCGGCGCTCTTCAAGGTACCATCAAGACTCTGGACCGTCTGTCGCGCATCGCCGGCCAGCTCTTCCAGAGGCACCTTTTCCAGTTTCTGCACGATCTGCATCAGGGCGGTCTGGAATTGCTCCATACTGCCGACTGCGGTCGGGAATTCAGGCGGGCTCTTGCTCCAGTCCATCTTCGCCGGCGGCGCCTTGGGAAAGAAATCCAGTGCCACATAGAGTTGTCCTGTCAGCAGATTGCCGGTCCTGAGCTGGGCCCGGAAACCATTTGCAACCAGGGCGTTCAGCAGTTCCCTGGTACTCATGGTGTGCTGCGATTTGCTGCGGTAACGGGCTTTCAGCCGTTCCGGGTAGAATTTAATCTCGACCGGCATCGAAAACTGTTTGCGCTGCGGATCAAGCTCGACGTTGATCTTGCTGACCTCGCCCACGGTCACGCCCCGCAGATCCACCGGAGCCCCGATCGGCAGGCCACGCACCGATTCGGCAAAAACCAGCAGGTAATTTTCAACAACGGTATCGGGACGCTTGATAGCCTCCTCCTTGTCGGCAAACAGGGTAAAAACGCTGTTGGCGTCGGCTGGCGCGGCGTCCTGGCGGTCTTCAGGAGATTGAAAGGCGATGCCCCCCAGCAGGATCGAAGCCATCGATTCGGTGTTGACCTTAACTCCGCTGCCGTCGATTGAAATGTCTATGCCGCTGGCATGCCAGAACATGGTGTTGACCTTGACGTAACTGTCGTAAGGAGCCCGTATGAACACCTTGAGAGTAACCCCTTTGCCGTCCTTGTCGAGTTCGTAGGCCACCACCTCGCCGACCTGCATGCGGCGGTAGAACAGCGGAGTGGCGATATCGAGCGAGCCGATATCCCTGGCGCGCAGGACAAACTGGCGACCCGGCACATCCATTGAGACCACCGGCGGCCGCTCCAGGCCGATAAAATCATACTGATCTTCCAATGACTTGCCGGCATCCAGGCCGATGTAAGTGCCTCCCATCAGGGTACTCAGGCCGGAAATGCTCCCCCCCGAGATGCGGGCCCGCACGACCCAGAAGCGGGTATCTTCGACCAACAGCGGCTCGGCTTCCTTGCTCAGTTCGGCAGTTACCACCACATGAGAGCGATCCCTGGCGATGGCGATGCTCTTGACCAGACCGACCTGCACGTCCTTGTACTTGATCCTGGTTTTTCCAGCTTCCAGACCCTCACCGCTTTTGAAAGTAATCGTTATGACCGGCCCGCGCCCCAGGTACGATTTGACCGCCAGGGAAATGCCGATGATGGCTGCGATGATCGGTATGATCCAGATCAGCTGCGAGGTCCGGCGACGGCGACGCTCGACAATGGCATCCGGGATTTCCGGAACTACAGGCGCTTTTGGTGAATCATTCATATATCACTCTCTTTCCTGAGCGGATCCCAGATCAGGCGCGGGTCAAATTCCATGGCGGCAAACATGGTCAGCACCACAACAGAGCCGAAAGCGATCGCACCGCTGCCGGCTCTGACGGTCGCCAGTGAACTCATCTGCACCAGCGCTGCCAGAATGGTCACTACATAAATATCCAGCATCGACCAGCGACCGACCAGTTCCACCATGCGATAGAGTTTGGCCCGTTGTACCGGCCACCAGGTCGTGCGGAGCTGCACCGTGACCAGCAGAAAGGTGAGCGCCATCAGTTTGAAGAGCGGCACCACTATGCTGGCGATGAAAACAATGGCCGAGATTCCCCACGAGCCGCTCTTCCAGAGGTGCACCACACCGCTCATGATGGTATCCTGGCGGTAGTCGATCAGCGAGCCTGTCTCCATGATTGTCAGCAGATTGGCCGGCAGGTACAGGATATAGGCGGCAATTACCAAGGCCCAGCAGCGCCTGATGCTGTCCGGTTTGCGGATACTTACCCTGGCGTTGCATCTGGGACAGCGGGCGGTTTCATGGATATCGGCCGGTCTTGACACCAGTCCACAGGCCTGGCAGGAGCAGAGGCCGAGGGCGGCGGCCGTAAGCATGGGGCGGCTCATCGCAACTCTTCTCCGCCGCTTTTTATCTCCAGATGCGCCCAGATATCACGAGAATTGAATGAAGCTGCCACGGCGGCAAGAATAAGAGTAAGCCCTCCGAAAGACCAGAGTGCGGCGCCTGGAATTACGCTGGCCGAACCGGCCAGCTTTACCAGCGATACCAGCACTCCCAGCATGAAGACCTCAACCATGCCCCACGGTTTGATACATTGCAGAATACGCAGGATCAGCGGGACACCGGCCGGCACACGCCGCATCCTGAGCGGCAGCAGCAGATACAGCATCATGCTCAGCTCGATGACCGGTATCAAAATGGTAGTTATGAATACCACCAGCGAGATGGAACGCATGTTCTGATCCCAGAGGGCACAGACGGCGCCGTACAGGTTGGTAGCATTACGAACACCCTGGATTTCGATCCCCAGAATGGGATATACGTTGGCAATAATCAACAGCATCGACGCCGTCAGCACCAGAGCCAGCGTACGATCCAGGCTGTCGGGCGAATTGCGGTACAGGTGTGCGCCGCAGCAGCGGCAGCAGGCTATTCCCCCCGGAAGAAGCTCAATTTCCCTGAGGATCAGATCGCATTCGCGGCAGGCGACCAGTGGTTTGGGATCGACATTCATGAATTTTACCCGTGACAATATTTACCCGTGAAAGTAAGGTCATGCATTATTGTAGTCAAGATAAATTTGTATTCGATAATTACATGGTTGACAGCACTTTGTTCAAGGATCATTTTTCAGTGCTGAAAGGGAGCGGCGGAAGTTTCAATGAGTGCGGCGGCGCAAAACATAAACGTACGGGAAGGGCAGGTCAGGGTCGGCACCCCGGAGTTCAGGCGGATCAATATAGCCCTGTTCTGCGCCGGTTTTGTCACCTTTATCACGCTCTATGACGTGCAGCCGCTGCTGCCGCTGTTTGCGCAGGAGTTCGGCGTGTCGCCGGCCGTGGCCAGCCTGCCGCTCTCCTGCGCCACGATCGCGCTGGCTCTGGGTATGCTGATTGCGGGTACGGTTTCGGAAACGGTGGGGCGCAGGGCGCTTATGACGGTGGCGCTTTTTCTGACATCACTGCTGGCGCTGGCAACGCTTTTCAGCCACTCGTTTGAATCACTGCTGGCGCTGCGGTTATTGCAGGGACTGGTGCTGGCGGGAGTTCCTTCGGTGGCGATGGCCTATCTGGGGGAGGAGATGGATGCCCAGGCTATCGGTCACGCCATGGGCCTTTACATCAGCGGCAATGCTTTGGGAGGGATGAGCGGGCGGATCGGATCGGCACTGTTCTGCAAGTTTGTGCCCTGGCATACCGCCATTGCCCTGGTGGGTGTCGTCAGTCTGCTGCTGAGCCTGGTGTTTCTGAAGAGCCTGCCCGCCTCGACCAACTTCCACCAGCGGCCGTTTCAGTTCAGCTACCTGTACACCTCGCTGTTCCAGCATCTGCGCGACCCTGGGCTGCACTGCCTTTATGCGCTGGCCTTCCTCACCATGGGGGGCTTCATCTCGCTCTACAACTACATCGGTTTCCGCCTGCTGGCGCCGCCTTACCAGCTTACCCAGTTCCAGGTCAGCCTGATCTTTCTGGTCTATATGCTGGGGTCATTCAGTTCCGGGATGGTCGGCAGTCTGATCCACCGTTTCGGCCGCCCCTTCATGATCCGCCTGACGCTTGCTGTCATGCTGGTCGGGACGTTAATCACGCTTTCAGAGCCGCTCCCGCTGATAGTCGCCGGTGTCGGAATCTTCACCTGCGGCTTCTTCTGCGCTCATGCCATTGCATCCAGCTGGGTCGGTCGGCGCGCCAGCACAGCCAAAGCTCAGGCCTCCTCGCTGTACCTGTTTTCCTACTATCTCGGTTCAAGCATTTCCGGTACGATAGGCGGGCTGTTCTGGCAGAACTTCGGCTGGAACGGAGTAGCGGCAATGATTACCCTGCTGATCCTGTCCGCCTTTGGAGTGGCGGCACTACTATTGCGAATGCCGACTACAGAATAAACTCCGCAGTGTCCGGTCAGAAAATTGCATCATTGAATTTTGACATGAAAACGCTGCTTTTCACCCTCCCCCAGCCCCTCCCATCGAAGGGAGGGGGGCTGTAATCCCCACTCCCCTTGTGGGAGAGGGGTAGGGAGAGGGGGGACACAAACCACAAGGAGAACACAGTAGATGAAAAACGCACTTACAATCGCCCTGTTCTGCGCCGGCGGCGGAGTCAGCCGCTACTATCTGTCCGGCTGGGTCCACAGCATGTTCGGCTGGGCTTTTCCCTACGGCACTTTGGCGGTCAACGTCATCGGCGCTTATTTCATAGGCTTGATCATGGAGCTGGGATTGAGCGGCGCGGCGATGCCGGGGACTCTGCGGGTCGGACTGACCGCCGGCTTCATGGGGGGGCTGACGACCTTTTCCACCTTCAGTTACGAGACCTTCAAGCTGATTGAAGCAGGCCGGTTCATGTTGGCTTTCGCCAACATAATGATCAGCGTGGCGGTCTGCCTGCTGTTTACCTGGCTCGGCATAATTACGGTCAGGGCGCTATAGCAGCTGTATTCTACCCCTTCAGACTTTCCAGCTCGTCCCAGCGCAAAAAGGCCTTTTCCAGCTCTTGCTCCAACTCTGTCAGACGAGCATTGACAGCCGCTACTTCACTTCCGGCGCTCTTGTAAAACCCGGGATCGGCCAGGCGGGCGTGCAGTTCTCCCTGCTCCTGCTCCAGAGCCGCGATCCTCTCCGGCAGCGCCTCCAGCTCGCGTTCCTCCTTGAATGACAACTTGCGGAGGCGTTCCTTCTGCGGCTTCCCCTTTTCCGGAACTGCTTTCAGCGCCGGTTGGGCATCGGCAATCTCAAGCGCGGATTGACTCAGCCAGTCGTCATAGCCCCCCACAAACTCCCGCACCAGGCCGTTGCCGCCCAATACCAGCGTGCTCGATACGACGTTGTTGAGAAATTCACGGTCGTGGCTGACCAGCAGCAGCGTGCCGGGATATTCGCATAAGAGATCTTCCAGCAGGTCGAGCGTTTCGGCGTCCAGATCATTGGTCGGTTCGTCCATGACCAGAATGTTGGACGGTTTGGTGAAAAGCTTGGCCAGCAGCAGCCGGTTGCGTTCGCCGCCGGACAGGATGCTGACCGGTGACCTGGCCCGTTCGGGCGAAAAGAGAAAGTCTTGCAGATAGCCGATGATATGGCGCGGTTGGCCGTTTATGACCAGGGTGTCATTCCCCTCGCCGACGTTTTCCTGAACGCTTTTGTCCAGATCGAGCTGCTCGCGCAGCTGGTCAAAATAGATCACCTCGCGGCGGGTACCCAGCTTGATCTCCCCCTGTTGCGGTTCCAGCTCACCCAGCAAGAGGCGCAGCAGGGTGGTCTTGCCGGAGCCGTTGGGACCGATGATACCGATCCGGTCGCCGCGCATGATCGTGGTGGAGAAATCCTTCACGATCACGCGCTCGCCGTAGGCGAAGCTGACCAGCGTTGCCTCGGCCACCAGCGCCCCGGAGCGGTCGGCCACCTGCAGCTGGATTTTGGCAGTCCCCTGCCTCTCGCGCCTCTGGCGTGACTCCTCGCGCAGCTTCTTCAGCGCCCGGACTCTCCCCTCGTTTCTGGTGCGGCGGGCCTTGATCCCCTGCCTGACCCAGGCCTCTTCCTGGGCCAGCTTCTTGTCAAACAGCGCCTGCCGGGTAATTTCAGCCTCCAGCAGCGCCTCGCGCCGCAGGGCGAATTCGTCATAACCGCAGGTAAAAGCGTAAATACGCCCCCGGTCCAGTTCGGCCACCCGATTGGCCAGCCGCCTGGCAAAGGCGCGGTCGTGGGTTACGAACAACACGGTTTTGACATTTTTGACCAGAAACTCTTCCAGCCAGAGGATGGTGTCGATGTCAAGGTGGTTGGTCGGCTCGTCCAGAATCAGGATATCCGGCGACGATACCAGGGCCCGGGCCAGTAGCACCCGCCTTTTCGTCCCCCCCGACAGGGTTGTGAATTCAGCCTCGGCATCCAGGGAAAGTCGGTTCAGCACCCGTTCCACCTCCTGATGCAGGCTCCAGCCACCGCTCTCCTCCAGCTCTTTTTGCAGCGATTCCAGGCGCGCCAGCAGTTTCTCGCCGCCGGCCACAGCCAGCTCGTGGCTGACATGGTGATACTCCGCCAGCAGTTCAGCCGCCTTGCCCATGCCGGAAGCCACCACATCAAAGACAGTGCCGCTCAGCCCCAGCGGCACATCCTGCTCGACCTGGGCCACCGTCAGGCCCTGCTGACGCAGGATCTCGCCCCCTTCGGGCATCAATTCGCTGCCGATCAGCCGCAGCAACGTCGATTTACCGCTGCCGTTGCGCCCCATCAGGCAGAGCCGGTCTCCCGCCTCGATCTGTAGGTTGATACCGTCGAACAGCGCCGGCCCGCCGAAGGCCAGAGTTATATTGCGAAGCGAGATGAGTGCCACTGGTACCTCTTGGGATGTTGGATTGGAAATAAACCTGGGAACGGTCATTATCGCACAAAGCTCACAAAGTTCACCAAGAATAACCGGTGATTATCAAAGCTGACAAGGTCATTTTACGGGTTACTGTTTCAAACTCGAAAAGACTCTGCTTTCTTTGTGTTCTTTGTGCCTTTGCGAGAGACGACTGCTTTTGATGGGATGAAGGGTGGCGACGCAATCACTGCAGGCATTGAAACACGCCGGTGCACCAGAGGCAGGCCCCGCAGGGGACATCTCCGATATGGCAATCCTGCTCGAATTCATCGGTCTGCACGTAATCACAGGGGGCCAGGCCGCAGTTCGAGCAGCCCGGGTAGTCATAGCCGGTGACCTGCGCCCGGAAAGCGCCAAACTCCGGGCTGTTCCAGATCTGCAGCAGATCCTGCCCGGTTACGTTTCCGAACACCTTGGGGGCACCCTGCTGGCGCCAGCCGCTGGCATAGCAGCGATAGCGATGCCACA